>NZ_HF988918.1:97180-119349 GCF_000435035.1 Porphyromonas sp. CAG:1061
CGGTCAACGCTAATATATAGGACTGAATTCCAGTCGGTTGAAAAATCACTCTCGGTGGATCCACTTTAGCCAGATTCTTCACCTCATTTCACAGTCTAAATCTTTGGGTGGTGGAGTATCTCATGGGGGTAAATGGGATCAATTGGGATAGACCCCGATAAATAGGAGACCCCGCAGTTGACTCTCCTAATGCTTAACCCACTGATGTGTCACAGCAGATCTATGGCAGATATGCGAGATTATTAGTACCTTTGCAGTGCTTTTTCAGGAAAGCTCCCAGTGTGATGGGAAATTAGTGAAGAGGCTAATTTTGAGTAACACATTAATTTATCATTAGAAATGAAAACATTTCAACTAGCCGCCGAAGTTCGCGAGAGCAAAGGCAAGAAAGAGGCGAAGGCACTTCGCAAGCAGGGTCTAGTTCCTGCAGTGATTTACGGAGATGGCAAAGAGGCTACAATGCTTACCGTCAAGGAGAAGGATTTGAGAAATCTTGTATACACTCCTGATATTTTTGTCATTGAGCTCAATACAGGTGCAGGAGTACGCACATGTATCCTTCAGGATATTCAGTTCCACCCTGTTACTGATCATATTCTTCATATTGACCTTCTAGAGGTTTCAAAGGAGAAGCCAATCACTATGGAAGTACCTGTGGTGCTTGATGGCCACGCTGTCGGTGTACGTGCCGGTGGTAACCTCACTCTTGATATGCGTAAACTACGTGTGAAAGCGCTTTATGAGAATATCCCTGAGCGTCTACACATCGACGTGTCTAAACTTCAGATTGGCAAGACCATTCAGGTTGGGGATCTATCTTTCGACAATCTTGAATTGCTCAACTCTAAGAATGCTGTAGTTTGTGCCGTACGTGTCACTCGTACTTCTCGCTCTGCTGCTAGCAGCACCGAGGAGGAAGATGAGGAGACAACTGAGGAGTCTGCAGAGTCTGGTGACGCAGCACAGTCAGCGGAGTAATCGCATCTCAAGAAAACATTTACAGATAAGCGAAAAGACGGGTGCGAGTATATGCTACTTGCCCCGTCTTTTTTTTATAATTAATAGATGATCATTGTTGGAGATATCATAGTTAGCTCGGAAGTGTTAGAGACCTTCTTCTGCTGTGACCTCGAGGCTTGCCACGGAGCATGTTGCATCGAGGGAGAGTCTGGCGCCCCCATTGAGCGAGAGGAGGTGAAGATGATCTGCAATGCTTTCCCCAACGTCCAGAGGCTTTTACCTGAAAAGCACTTGAAGTATATTGAAGAGCATGGGCTAATGTACGAAGATGCCGATGGCGACTTGGTCACACAAATCATCGACGGAGAGCAGTGTGTATTTACATGCCTTGAGAGGGACCACTCCGTGCGGTGTGCTTTTGAGAAGTGCTATACAGAGGGGATTGATCGGTCTTTCTACAAGCCAATATCGTGTCATCTCTATCCAATCAGGGTATCGCAATTAAGGGATGGCAAGAAAGCACTCAACTACTCAAGGTGGGTGCCCATATGCGAACCAGCACGCGAGTTGGGTCGCAAGCTAAACCTCAGGGTGTATCAATTTTTGAAAGAACCTCTTATTAGAGCTTATGGAAAAGAATGGTATGAGCAACTTGTGGAGCAAGCTGAGCTCTATTTTCAGAACAAAGAAAAAAGGAGAGATGAATCCCAATAAGTTTTTAATCGTTGGGCTAGGAAATATTGGCTCGGAGTACGAAGGGACAAGGCACAATGCCGGCTTTATGATTGCTGATGCACTCGTTGGTGATCCCTTAAAATTTCAATCGCTGCGATATGGAAGTGTTGCTCGAGTGAAGATAAAGAATAAAGAGCTAGTCATCGTCAAGCCTTCTACCTTTATGAATCTAAGTGGCAACGCGGTTCGCTATTGGATGAAAGAGGAGGAGGTGCCACTTGAGCGTCTGCTGGTAATTGTCGATGAAATAGCACTGCCCTTTGGCACGCTTCGTCTCAAAGGGAAAGGAAGTGCAGGTGGGCACAACGGTCTTAAACATATTGAAGCCACGCTAGGCACCTCGGCCTATGCCCGACTAAGATTTGGAATAGGAAGCGATTATCCCAAGGGATCTCAAATTGACTATGTGCTCGGGACGTTTGATGATGATGAGCAGCAGCTCTTACCCGAGATCTGCAAGAATGGAGCAGAGATAGTTCGTTCATTTTGCCTGGCAGGGCTAGAGCGGACAATGAATCAATTCAATACCCACTCAAAGAAGAAGAGGAGAGAGGATGAGCGAACTACAGAGAATTGATAAGTGGCTATGGGCTACTAGAGTATTCAAGACACGCTCTATCGCGGCTGATGCTTGCAAAAAAGGGCGGGTATCTATCTCTGGACGTACTCTCAAACCCTCATCTATGATCAAGGTGGGTGATAGAATAGAGGTGAGGAAACCGCCCATGACCCTTTCGCTTGAGGTGCTTCAGCTTTTGAATAATAGAGTCGGACCAAAGCTAGTGCATATCTACCAAAGGAACCTGACCCCACAGAGCGAATATGACCTATGGGAGCTGCATAGAATGACTAGCCAAGCAGGCAGACGAAAAGGCACTGGCAGACCAACTAAAAAAGAGCGCCGAGACCTAGAGGAGTTTATACAGAGCGAAACAAATCCCAATTGGTTTATTGATTCGTTTGATGACGTGGATAACGACGACGATTGGACTGACTTTTGGGACGAATAAGCAAGGATTGATAGGAAAGATATAAGCATATGAAGAAAGAGAATAGACCATTCAAAAGAGTACCACTCACCATTCAGGAGATGATCGATGAAGCAAATCATCATCTAAAGATCAATGAGTGGGATGGCAAAAGGTTCAAAGGCCCATTGATGAATCACCCCCTAGTCACCAAAGAATTGACTGCTAGCCCCAACTACTTTAAGTTTGTCGCCCCTCAGCAATCCAAGTCTAGCATCAATACACTGCAAGTGGAGGTGAGGGAAAAGCTCTACCACCAGATTAAAGAGGGAGAGGTGACCATCATCTACAAGTTGGTAGACGAAAAGTCTATGCCCACCTACGTTGATGTACGAGAGTCCAAAGAAGAACTTATCCTGAACAACCCCAACCTTTTGGCTGAAGATGAGATCCGATTAGATGCTTACGCCCACGGCATCTTCGGCTTTGTACCAAGATACTACGATCAAATAGAGATAACTTGTAGCAAGGCGGATCAAAGCCTAACCTCACCAATACAGGGCGTTTGTTTTCTTCCAGAAGCCTACTACAAGGGTGGCGACTTCAGATGCGACTACTCTGAGCCAATCCCCGAACTAGCATGGGAAAAAGCCAAGGAGAAAGGCAAGCAAGCGATACAAGACCTACTCTACGACCCCAATGGCCCAGACACCAAGTGGTATATCGCCATCCAATTGGGTGAAATAAAAGAAGAGCAGTAGAGTTGGACATAGCAATTAAAAAAGAGACTTCATAGGGAAATACCCTAGAAGTCTCTTTATATATTTGTCTATTTATTCAGTTCTATTAGCTGGTCAAGAAGCGTTACATCGTTTTTAAGTCGGGGGATCTTATGCTGTCCGCCTAGCTTACCCTCTTTGATTAACCACTCTCTAAAGAGGTCCTTCTTGGCAATAACTAACTTTGGCATTAGCAGTGCCATATCGGCGTACCTTTTGGCATCATAATCACTATTGACCTTGCGGAGCTCTTTATCTAGTTGGTCCATAAAGAGAGTGGGATCGGATGGGGCTTTTTCAAACTCAATGACCCACTCGTGATAACCATTGGCTTTGTCCAGGTTAAATCGCGGACCTGCAGTATACTCTAGCACCGTAAGCCCCATATCACTGGCGACTGTGGAGATAGCATCATTGGCATTGTGCACCATAAGCTCTTCTCCAAAAGCATTGATGTAGCTGGCGGTGCGACCTGTGATGACGAACTTGTATGGGCTGAGCTCGGTAAACTGAATGGTGTCTCCTATCACATACCTATAAAGCCCGCCCAATGTGGAGATCACCATCGCATAATTGACGCCTTTCTGTACATCGCAAAGTGGTATGGCCGATCTCTCTGGGTCATCAAAGTGAGACATCGGGATGAATTCATAAAATATACCGTAGTCTTGCATCAGTAGCATAGACTTATCCGAAGGGTCGTTTTGGATGCCAAAGAAGCCTTCACTTGCATTGTAAGTCTCTCGATATTGCATCCTACTACTTGGGATAATGGATTGGTACTTATCTCTGTAAGGCTCAAAGCTGATGCCTCCATGAAAGAACACTTCGAGATTAGGCCAAACTTCAGAAAGGTTCTGCTTATTGGTCTTCTCTAAAATAGCCATAATGGTCTCAAGCATCCAACTCGGTACACCCGATAAGCTACCAACGTCCTCGCTGTGTACCTCCTCCACTATTTTCTGCATCTTGGATACCCACTCGCCCATTAGCAGTGTGCTTTTGGAGGGAACTCTATAAAGCTGGCCTAGCAATGGCATATTTTGGACTAGGATAGCTGATAGGTCGCCCGTATGAGTCCCCCGACCATACTGACTGGGGCTATGACTTCCACCAATAACTAAACTTTTATGTTTGAAAAACTGGCTATCGGGCCGTGTATCCAAATAGAGCCAAAGGGTATCGGAGGCGCCTCTATAGTGGCACTTTCGAAGATGAGAATTGGGAACAGGTAGGTATTTGCTCCGTCCACCTGATGTGCCACTTGATGTGGCAAACCACTGGCACTTTTCAGAAAAAAGCTGCTCTCTCTCTCCCTTAAGCATCTCCTCCACAAAGGTGCGAATATTTTCGTACTCCACAATTGGGATGCTCTTGCTAAATTCTTCGTATGATTGAATTGGCTTCTTGCTATACTTTGTGCTATAAGCTGTATTATTCAACCGCTTCAGCACCTGTGCTAGCTGAGCCATTTGTATGGAGTCGCTTTTTGTAGTGTATCGCTCTATCTTACGAAGGCGAAAAGACATTGCTTTATAGATGAAGGAGGTAATCAGATCCATAGTAATTGGGTATTACTGCTCTTGTGAATTGGTTTTTGATTCGTTTTGTTTCAATTCACTGAGGATATTATCCACCTCATCGCTTACCTTTGAGATCTCCTTTCGGCAGTGGGCAATTAAAGCTACCACCCTTTTGCTCTTGGCTAGGATTTGGTCAATAGGTAACTGCTGACTTTCCAACTCGTTTAGGATCGCTTCTGTCTCTGCAACCGCCTGATCGTACGTTAGCTCTATATCTGTATCTTGATTATTCATCTTCTTTTTTCTCTATAGATTGAATGTTTGTGGTAATCTCCCCATCAAGTAATAACACCTTTAGGCTATCTGATAATTGTAATGAATGGACACTTTGGATAGGCTCACCATTTTTCAACACTGGCAGAAAGCCGCGCTTCATAATATTTTGAGGACTATGTAGCTCAGCTATCCGCTCATACTGCACCTGAGTTTCGAGCATTTTCCGAGGCAAGTTTTTCAGCCAAGAAGTTAGCCTCTGAGAAAGGTAAGTAATCATCTGCGCCCCTTGGTGGTTCTTTGAATTGTGGAACTGTAGCAGATGCTCCAAGTGTAATTGATCAGAATGAACTCTATCTGTCTCAAGTCTTAGACGCAAGCTTAGTTTTCTCTCAAGAGAGTGGCTAAAGTCGCTGAGTTGGAGTAGTGATTTCCGTTCGATTTGGCCTAAAATAAGTTGGCTTCTCTGCGATAGGTAGTCTAGCTTTTGACTTGACTTCTCCATTGACTCGGTGAGGATAGCCTCAAGTCTGCTCTCAGCATTAAATAGCTGAGTAACGACTAGCTCCATTCGCCTTAGGAGAAAGTCGGCAACTGCGGTCGGCGTTTTTTGGGGTGTATGAGCAACCATATCGGCCACAGAGAGGTCTTTTTCATGACCTATACCGGTAATAATCGGTAGCGGAAAATTGGCAACAAGACTACAGAGTAAATAATCATCAAAGGCAGATAGATCCATCTTGCTTCCTCCACCTCGGATCATTACTACGGCATCAAAATCCTCAAGGTTTTCTGCGATCTTGGTAAGTGAGTTGGCAATAGAGGCGGTGGTTCCCTCACCCTGCATCATTGATGAAAACAGCGTAATCTTAAGAAGTCTACCGACTGGATTTTGGAAGATTTGCTTTTGAAAGTCGCCCCACCCTGCAGCTGTAGCGGATGTAATCACCGCCACTCTCTGGATAAGACTTGGAAGGTACTGCTGGCGATTTAGATCCCATATACCATCAGCCTTGAGTTTGTTGATGGTCTCCTGACGTAATCGCTCCAGATGTCCTAAAGTGTACTCAGGATTAATATCATAAATAGTCAGGGAAAGCCCATATTGAAGATGCATATCAACCTTCACTAGCATCATCAACTCCATTCCGAAAGTGATGGGTCCACCAGTCACTTGGTAGAAACGAGGCAGTACTTGCGAAGCACGACCCGACCATAGATTACCCCTTACGAATGCTTTCTTAATGCCATTCTGCGTCTCGACAAGATCAAAGTAGACATGCCCATTATGTGCAGACTGGCTGATATTAGAGACTTCGGCAGTGATCCAGTAGTAACCTCCAAGAGCATTATTAAGCACCCCCTTGACATAGCCCAATAGCTCGCTAAGCTTCATTGCTTGGAAGCTTTGTTGCTGTGGCTTTGAAAGTGGTGCATCGTATCCCATAATGAATTAATCCTCTTGATTTTTAAGAAAAGCTATCAGCTTCTGGATGGCCATTCCCCTATGGCTGATCTTGTTTTTCTCGGACTCGCTCATCTCTCCAAAGGTAATTGGATAGCCATTGGGCTGGAAAATAGGATCATATCCGAACCCCTCTGCACCAGTTTTATGATCAATAATTTGACCATTGACAACTCCTTCAAAGAGGTGCTCTTTGCCATCCAAGATAAGGGCGACCACCGTGCGAAAGCGAGCACTACGATTTTGAATACCTTGCAGTTCGCCTAGCAACTTTTGGATGTTATCCTCCGCTCTGCACTCTAGACCAGCATACCTTGCTGAGTAAACTCCAGGTCGGCCATTTAAGGCCTCTACCTCTAGCCCTGTATCATCGGCAAAGCAGTCTAAGCCGTGACGTGCATAGCCTTCTCGTGCTTTGATTAAAGCATTTTCAACCAAAGTATCACCCGACTCGACTATCTCCTCCATATCCCCCAACTCTACGAGCGAGGTGATTTCTAAAGCAGAGCCAGAAGATAAGAATATATCTCTTATCTCCTGGGCTTTATGTGGGTTATGGGTAGCAAATAACAGCTTCATCCTTTGAGCTCACTTGGATGATTAACAGTCTCCATTTCAGACTCTTTTAATGCCACTCCATCTGGAGCCTGTGTCTGAATCTTCTTCTTATTATTCACTTTGATCACATCAAATCCTTGACCATACACACCTCTAACGAGTGTCTGAGTGATGAAGGCATTGGGGTCTACATCCTTTACAATTCTAAAAATATTGATGCTCTCAGTCTTTTTAGCAATCACCATCAATACTTTAACTTCCTGGTGTGAGTAGGCTCCTTCACCATTTAAGAAGGTTACCCCTCTATTAACACCCTTGAGAATAGCATTGGCCATCTCTTGATGTTTCCTTGTAATGATGAAGAACTGCATACTCTGTCGTGACCCATTAAGGTAATAATCAACGGAGGAGTTGGTGATCAATACTTGTAGCATACTGAAGACCAATTTATCAGGGCTCTTAAAGATAAACCAGCTGGCAGTGATAGTAATCACATCAATGTAAATCAGTGCTCTACCGATAGAGACCTGTCTATACTTATTTATAATGGCCGCCACAATATCTGTACCTCCAGTAGATCCGTTCATGGAGAAGACAATTCCTAAGCTAATACCGATCATTATTGAACCAATAATCATCGCCAAAGCAGGATTATCTTGCAATGGGATCATATCATGATATGCAGGTAGGATATACTGCTCAATAGAGGTGGTAGAAAGGCCTAGGAAAGCGACGCTGTAAACAGTTTTAAGGCTAAAGCGCCATCCAAGTACCTTGATAGCCACTAATAGTAGTGTAAAGTTAATGGCGTTGTAAGGGACAGAGAAGGGAATGTCAAAACCCCAGCTAATCACTGATGCGATACCAGCAAGGCCTCCACTTGTAATCTTGTGGTAATAGATAAAGCAAAAATAGGAAACTAGATAGATCAGTAATCCTAATGTGATGAACACATAATCTTTGATTATGGACCAAGTTTTTTTCGACTGCATATTCTTATTATGGTATGAAAGTTAATTTATTTACTGGTAACAATATTGACTATTCGGCCAGGCACCACAATGATGCGAGCGATCGCCTTGCCGTCTAAGTATTTTTCTAGCTCAGGAGATTGGCATACCTCCTCCTCAATTTGTTCTTTGCTCATCTCTGCTGAAAGAGTTAGCTGAAAACGCACCTTTCCGTTGAAAGAGATCGGGTACTGTATCTCACTCTCCTTAAGATAAGCATCGTTGTGTACTGGATATGGAGCATCTACAATGCTCTCATTATGGCCTAGCAGATGCCACATCTCCTCCGCTAAGTGCGGCGCAAATGGTGCCAATAGCACGGTGAACTCCTCCAATATCTTACGGTTATTGCATTTAAGAGCAGTGAGGTCATTGATGCATATCATAAAGGCACTTACGCAGGTGTTGAAAGAGTAACTTTGAAGCCCTTGATTTACCTTCATAATACAAGTATGTAGCACCTTCAACTCCTTTGAAGTTGGCTTATCATCAGAAATTGAGAGCTGGTCACTGGAATCAAAGAGTAGTGCATAGGTACGACGTAGAAATCTGAAGACGCCGTCAATACCATTGGTATCCCAAGGCTTGGATTGGTCCAAAGGCCCCAAAAACATTTCGTATACTCTTAGTGTATCCGCCCCATATTCTCTAATAATATCATCGGGGTTGACCACATTGAGGTACGACTTACTCATCTTCTCCACGGCAAATCCACAAATGTAAGTGCCATCATCCTCAAGGATAAACTCTGCATCTGCAAATTCAGGCTTTGACTTTCTGAACGCTTCGATATCAAGGCGGTCATTGTGCACAATATGGATATCCACATGAATAGGCTGTACATCGTACTGCTCCTTTTTATTCAAGCTCACATATTGATTGCTTCCTTTAATACGGTATACGTAGTTGGAGCGTCCTTGGATCATTCCCTGATTTACTAACTTCTTAAAGGGCTCTTCCTCGCAGACATAGCCTAAGTCGTAAAGGAACATATTCCAAAAGCGGCTGTAGATCAAGTGACCTGTAGCGTGTTCGGAACCACCAAAATAGATATCTACCTCCCTCCAATATTCATTTTTATCCTTTGAAACAAGAGCAGTATCATTGTGCGGGTCCATATATCGGAGGTAATATGCAGAGCTTCCTGCAAAGCCAGGCATAGTGCTTAGCTCAAGCGGATACCCCTCTTCTGTAGTCCAATTCTTGGCTCTACCGAGTGGTGGCTCACCACTATCTGTAGGTAAAAACTTATCAACCTCAGGCAAGATTAAAGGTAGCTTGCTCTTGTCCAAAGCATAGGGCATCCCCTCTTTATAGTAGATAGGGAAAGGCTCGCCCCAATATCTCTGACGTGAAAATATAGCATCACGTAATCGATAGTTAACCTTACGGCATCCTATCTTCTGTGCCTGTAAGAAGTCGATCATTTTATAGATCGCTTCTTTCACCTTTAAGCCATTAAGAAAGTCGGAGTTAATCATCACCCCTTCTTGACTATCTACAGCCTCCTCCCACTCATTAGGATCCTCGGCGATTTCAACCCCTTTAGGCTTCACTACAGGAATAATTGGTAGCTCAAAGTGCTTAGCAAAAGCAAAGTCTCTTGTATCGTGGCCTGGCACCGCCATCACCGCACCAGTACCATAACCCGCCAGTACATAGTCGCTTATCCAAATTGGGATAGGAGACTTAGTGACTGGGTGAATCGCATACCCTCCACTGAAGACACCGCTCACAGAGTGGTCAATCATTCGCTCTCTCTCAGTACGCTTCTTGGTCCTATCCAGGTATTCCTGTACTTGCTCAGCCTGCTCAGGAGTGGTCACCTTACTTACCAATTCACTCTCAGGAGCCAATACCATAAAGGTCACACCAAAAAGTGTATCAGGTCGTGTGGTGAATACTGTGATAGCCTCCGAGCAATCTTGGAGCTGGAATTGCACTAACGCTCCTGAAGACTTGCCAATCCAATTCCTTTGAGTCTCCTTCAGAGAGTTGCTCCATTCCAGTTTGTTCAGCCCCTCAAGTAATCTATTGGCATAAGCCGATACGCGCAATTGCCATTGCTTCATCAGCTTTTGCTCTACGGGAAAGCCACCACGTACCGAAAGGCCTTCGCTTACCTCGTCATTGGCAAGTACCGTTCCAAGACCAGCACACCAATTCACCATCGTTTCACCTTGATAGGCGATACGATAGTTCATCAGCACCTCTTGCTGTTCGATTTCACTCTTAGAACGCCATTCATCTGAAGTAAAACTCAGCTCTTCGCTACATGCCACATCAAGCCCCTCCGTACCACATTGCTCAAAGTGCTTGATCAGTTCTGTGATTGGTTGGGCTTTTTCAGCGACATTATCATAGTAGCTTTCAAACATTTCAATGAATGCCCACTGAGTCCACTTATAAAACTTTGGATCGCAAGTCATCACCTCCCTACTCCAATCATAGCTAAAGCCGATGCTATCAAGTTGCTCACGATACCTCTTGCTATTAATTTGAGTCGTCTTTTCTGGGTGTTGCCCTGTCTGAATAGCATATTGCTCAGCTGGCAAACCAAAGGCGTCGTAACCCATAGGGTGGAGTACATTATACCCTTTATGTCGCATATATCGACTTAGGATGTCACTGGCAATATACCCGAGTGGATGTCCCACATGTAATCCAGCTCCAGAGGGATAAGGAAACATATCCAAGATATAAAACTTAGGTTTAGAGGCCTCCTCAGTCACCTTGTATATCTTGTGCTCCTTCCAATACTGTTGCCACTTATTTTCTATCTCTGTAAACTTGTACTCCATACGACTAAAATAACAATATCACACTCCCCTACAATTATTGTGCAAAGTTACTCAATTCAGCTTGTATTGCCTAATGTTTGGGGCCCAATAAAATACATAAACGAAAATAGGGGCAAAGCATTTCTGCCTTGCCCCTAAATATCAGTATAGTTATTACGTCCAAAGATACGGACTAAAACTCACAGCATGAATAGGTAGCAACAAGGTTGCGGTCACCAAATCCATTATCTGCTCTACCCACATTAGTCCAATACTTATCATCCTTTAGATATGGTAGTGCAAAGGCAGCCTTTTCACGTGAATATGGATGGGTCCAATTATCACCAGCCACCTCGTATAGTGGGTGAGGAGCATTCTTCAGAACGTTATCCTCCTTATCGGCAGTACCATTAGCCACTTCTTGGATTTCATCCCAAATCGTTTCCAGCACACTGATAAAGCGATCTAGCTCAGCAAGCGACTCACTCTCGGTAGGCTCAATCATTAGTGTACCGTGAACTGGGAATGATAGCGTAGGTGCATGGTAGTTAAAGTCCATCAGACGCTTAGCGATATCATTTTCGTCAATACCGCTCATCTCCTTTACCTTGCGGCACTCAAGAATCAGCTCGTGACCTACATATCCAGTATGTCCACTATAAGTAATACCATAAGTATCCTTCAGCCTAGACGCCATATAGTTGGCATTGAGGATTGCTGTACTGGTTGCACGCTTTAGACCCTCACGACCTAGCATACGGATGTAGGCATAGGTAATTCCCACAATTGCAGCACTACCAAATGGAGCAGCAGCTACAGGGATAAAGTCGTGCCCATAAGCTACAGCGTGGCTTGGCAAATAAGGCTTTAGCTTCTCAGTAACGCATATTGGACCCTCGCCTGGACCGCCACCTCCGTGAGGTATAGCAAAGGTTTTATGCAGATTGAGGTGGCATACATCAGCACCCATAAATCCAGGATTGGTATAACCGACCTGTGCATTCATATTGGCACCGTCCATATATACCAGGGCACCACACTCATGTACCGTATCAATCAACTTACGTATTTCTGCCTCAAAGATACCGTGGGTACTAGGATAGGTAATCATAGTTGCAGCCAAGCGGTCTTTATTATCCGTAGCCTTCTTCACAAAGTCATCCACATCAATATTACCATCGGCATCCGTATCGGCAATGATTATTTCGTATCCTGCTAATGATGCTGTTGCAGGGTTGGTACCGTGTGCTGAGGCTGGCAGTATGATAAGGTCACGCTGAGTCTCTCCCTGAGCCTTGAGATACTCAGTGATGACACGAATACCTGAGTACTCACCAGCCGCACCAGAATTTGGCATAAACGACACTCCTGGTAGACCCGTGATAGTACCTAGCAAGCTGGCTGTATTATCTAGCATTTCAATATACCCCTCCGTCTGATCTGCAGGAGCATAAGGGTGGATAAAGGCAAATTGAGGATTAGAGAGGATAAAGAGCTCTGCAGCAGCATTGAGCTTCATCGTACAAGAGCCCAAAGAGATCATGCTCTGTGCTAGTGAAATATCCCTCTTCTCTAGTCGCTTAATGTAGCGCATCAGCTCCGTCTCAGTATGGTACTTTTGGAATACCTCAAACTGTAGAAAGTCGCTTGCTCTACGGAACTGCTCCTCCACTTGAATGTACTCATTTGGTAACTCAGGCGTAGGCACCTCAATACCCTTAGCAGTAGCAAAAATATAGTATAGAGTACCAAGGTCGGATAGCAGTGTTGTCTCATCTACACTAATACCAATCGCCCCATCCTCATAGTACCTGAAGTTCACTTGGCAATCAAGAGCGATCTCCCTAATCTTGCTTTGCTCATCTTTGCTCAACCCAGTGATATAAAGGGTATCAAAGAATTGCTTGTTGGACTGAGTATAGCCCATTTTAGCTAGTGTTTTGCTGAGTACTACAGCATAAGTATGGATTCGGCCAGCTATATCCTTAAGGCCTTCAGGGCCATGATACACAGCATAGAAAGAATTCATCGTGGCGAGCAAAGCCTGTGCTGTACAGATATTTGAGGTGGCTCTTTCACGCTTGATATGCTGCTCACGCGTCTGTAGTGCTAGGCGGAAAACATTCTTTCCATTAGGATCCTTAGAGATACCTACAATACGCCCTGGAATTACGCGCTTGTACTCATCGGTAGAAGCCAAATACCCAGCAGAAGGACCTCCGAAGTACATAGGCACTCCAAACCTCTGAGCTGAGCCAAAGACAATGTCCGCGCCAATCTCACCTGGAGGAGTGAGCAGCACGAGCGACATAAGGTCTGCAGCCACAGCCACCTTAATCTCCTTCTCCTTAGCTTTTGCGATAAACTCCTTATAGTCCTTTATCTCACCGTGGTCATTAGTATATTGTACGATAGCACCAAAGTAGTCCTCTGCGAAGTCAAAGTCAGAAGCCTTACCCTCCACTACCTCAACATTCCAGCGGGCTGCACGAGTACGGATCACACCCTTTGTAGAAAGGAATAGATCATCGGCAATAAATAGCTTATTAGCATTTTTACGCTTTCTACTTCTAATATTCAACAACATAGAGGCTGCCTCCGCACCAGAAGTAGCTTCATCTAGTAGCGAGCAATTGGTTAGAGGAAGGCCTGTAAGCTCCGTAATCACGGTCTGGAAGTTAAATAGAGCCTCAAGGCGACCTTGAGAAACCTCTGCCTGATAAGGAGTATAAGAGGTGTAATACCCTGGATTCTCAAGCACATTACGCTGGATAACAGCTGGTGTATAGGTATCATACCATCCCATACCGATATACGAGGTAAATACCTTATTTTTCTGTCCGAGTTCATTGATATGCTCTATCAGCTCCCGCTCCGTCATAGGCTCAGGTAGGTCCAGCTCCTCCTTGAGCCTAATATTGGCAGGATAAACCTTATCCAAGAGCTTATCAATGCTCTCTACCCCGATGCTCTTCAGCATCTTCTGCTCATCATCGTGGTTGGTTACCCCCACGTGACGAATTGTAAAATCATTGGTGTTCATACGCATTTGTTTTTATCTTGTAAAGTGTTGTTTGTCATCAGTTATATAACAGATTTAGGCCTCTTATTGTTGTGTTCAAAAATTAGCTCTTTCTGCCTTAATCGTTGTCTCTGGACCATGCCCCGATAGCACCACCGTCTCCTCTGGTAATTGCAATAATTGGCCTATTGAGTTCATCAACGTGCCATAATCTCCACCCCATAAGTCATAGCGCCCCATTCCATTCTTAAATAGCACATCACCGCAGAGCATTACCCCACTAGTGGAGTCGTAAAAAGTCACATGCCCTGGCGAGTGTCCAGGGGTCTTCAGCACCTCCAGCGTCGTATTACCGAAGTGCACAGGACCCTTCAACGGCTTTGGAGTAAAAGAAAAACTACCTTCCTCAGCAGGAATACCAAAGGCCACTAATTGCTGCTCAATAGAAGGGAGCCGCGAAATCTCGAGCGAAGTCGCTTCCGTTTCAATCCCGAAGTGCTCCTCTATAAACCTTGCCCCTAGCACATGGTCAAAGTGCAAGTGCGTCGCCAACGACCGCTCCAGTTGCAATTGGTGTTGTTCCATAAAGTTGCAGAGCATTTGGCACTCCCTTTCATTCGAAAAGCCAGGGTCAATGATACAAGCAATATTGGTCTCATCCCATAGAAGGTAGGAATTGACCTGTACCATATTCACCGTAAACCGCTTATATTGTAGCATAATAGAGATTATCTAACAGGGTAATAAACTATCTTCTTCGTCTCAAAAAAAGGCAAATCTGGCAAATAAGTACTCAGTTCCACCTCCTTAATCGACTTGCGAAATGGCTTTAGCTCCTCCGTAAGATCACCGCCTTTGAGCGCAATCACCCCATTTCTCAAGGTATTAGATTGGTCGCTCGTATCAATGATATCCTCTCCAATACGAACTAGATTCTTCATAGGCATCGCTGCACGACTAACGATAAAATCAAAGAACCCTGCTCCCATATCTTCAGCCCTCGATTGTAGCACCAAAGTATTTCTTAGCCCTATAGCCTCTTTAATACTTGTTGCCACTTTCACTTTCTTGCCGATGCTATCAATAAGCGTAAATTGGCATTCGGGGAACAGGATAGCCAAAGGAATTCCAGGCAAACCGCCCCCCGTACCTACGTCTAGAATAGCGGTCATCGGCTTGAAATCGGTATACAAACCGATGCTCATCGAGTGCAGAATATGATTAACCACTAGATTATCAATATCCTTCCGTGAGATCACATTGATCTTTTCGTTCCATTCCTTATAAAGTGCTGGAAGCGCCTCCAGCTGCTCCCACTGCTTCTCCGAAAGATTGGGGAAATACCTTCCAATTACCTCCCTTATTTCACTCGCCATGCTTTCCAAGTCTCTTGTATTCATTAGTAAAGTAAGGGGCCAATTCGTCGTAAGATAGATGCAACTCTATCGGACCAGTTGAGTAAGTTGCCAATTCGTATGGATTGTAGTAAAACGTAATGCCATCCTTATCAAAATAGAGATTATTGGTCACTTCTAAGGCATGATAATTGAAGACCCCCTTATACTCAAGTTCTTCACGTGTTTCCACCTCAAAAGAGTGCATCAAAGCATTAAATAACAGGTCGAGCAAATCCTCATCATTAGGCTCCTTGAATAGCGACGAAACAGTAATTAACGCCTTATCATTTAGATTATAATTAAGGGTAGAAGCGAACTGATTGGCATGTGCGCCACCTGAGTATTCAATTGTCTTCGAAATCAAAGACAAAATACCATGCTCCGAATAAGTAATACTATCGCTATACTCATACTCTCGGCTGAAAACGCTGTAGGAGCCAACATCAAAGTTGAGCTTTTTAGCCTGCTCTAAGTCGAGCTTATAATCTCCCACCTGCTCTTCCACATACTTTTCGAGATGAGCCCTTACTCCCTCTTTTGAAAAGTCTTCCAAAGGAGCCGGATAAATTCGCTGCGCTATAGACTTCACCAAGCTGTCTCGTATCTCGGTATAGTTATTATCCGAAAAAGTCGGATACGACATTTTTATATCTACTTTACACGATGGCATGGCATCATCGCCTTCCCACTCTTCAAGCACGTAAGGGTCAATATACTCAGTCGATGCCTCTACAGCCTCCCAAGTAACCAAGCCGTCAAGCGAATCAATCTGCTTACTTTTCGTACAAGAGACTTGGGCTAGCAATAAAGTCCCCACCAGCGCCCCAATTACCCTATTTCCTTTCATATAACTTAGTTCGCCATCTCCGAAATAAACTTCACTCTAATCAGCCTTATCTCCTCCTCTTCATATACTCCCAATTCACTCATAGCCGTCTCAATATCGTCCGTCACTGAGTGCTTGAAATAGTCAAAGATCTCATCAATAGCCTCCTCCTCCATTACATCGCTAATAAAGTAGTTGATATTGATTTTCGTGCCGCTATATACGATTGCCTCCAGCTCACTGAGCAATTCGGGAAAGTCGAGATTGTAAGTATTGGCAATATCCTCTAGGGATACCTTTCGGTCGATCATCTGCACGATAGAGACCTTTAGCTTCGACTTATTAGGCACCGTACGAATACGGATATCTTCAGGGCGGTCTATTTCATTATCATGTACATACTCACTAATGACCTCCAAAAATGGCTTGCCATACTTCTTTGCCTTACTCAGTCCTACCCCCGAAATATTCTGGAGCTCCATTTCATTGATAGGATAAAAAGTAGCCATATCTTGTAGGCTCGATTCCTGAAAAATCACATAGGGAGGCAGATCCAACTGCTTCGCCATCTTCTTCCTCAGGTCTTTTAGAATTGAGAATAACTGTGGATCAGCCACTCCTGCGCCTCCAGTAGCACTCTCCTCTGTGGGGATCTCTAAGTTATCATCATCCTCTATATGTATCTGGAAAGATTTTGGGCTCTTGATAAAGGTTTTCCCCTTTTTGGTGAGCTCCACCACGCCAAAACGCTCTACATCCTTCTCAATATAACCATCAATCAGAGCTTGCTGTAGGATCGTTTCAACCACCTCCACCTCCATATCACTACAGCAGCCAAACTCTTCTAATTCGGTGTGGCAAAAGTTCTCAATATCGGCACTATCCACACCCATTACAAAGTTGATAATATACTCCGTCTTAAATTCCTCCTTCAAACTCTTGATCGCCTGAAGAATAGATCGTAATTCATTTTTTGCTTCCACAGATTTTCTATGACTCAAACAATTATCGCAGTTATGACAATTATCAAAATGATACTTTTCACCGAAATAATGTAGTATATACTTTCTTCGACATATCGGAGAGGTCGCATAGCCAGTGATCTCATCAAGTAGCTGGCGACCCACCTCACGCTCATTATTACTTTTGTTTTTGCTCTGTAAGAGCTTTCGGAGCTTCTGGATATCCTCATCGCAGTAGTATGCAATGCAAATTCCTTCGCCTCCATCTCTCCCCGCCCTTCCCGTCTCCTGATAGTAGCTCTCCAAGCTTTTCGGGATATCATAGTGGATCACATATCGCACATCTGGCTTGTCAATCCCCATGCCAAATGCGATGGTAGCTACAATCACATCAATATCCTCACTGATAAAGGAGTCTTGTGCCTCTGCACGCACTCCACTCTCCATACCCGCATGGTAAGCCATCGCCTTGATGCCATTCGTTTTCAGCACCTCTGCAAATAGCTCCACCTTACGCCGGCTCATACAGTAAACGATGCCAGTCTTACCCTCATGTGCTTTAATAAACTTAATGATATCCTTATCAATATCCTCATCCTTTTTCCGTACCTCATAGTACAGATTGGGACGGTTAAAAGAGCTCATAAAGATATTGGGCTGCTTCATCTCCAAGCACTTAATGATATCCTCCTGCACCACAGGCGTGGCAGTAGCGGTAAGAGCGATAATCGGGCGTACCATAATCTCCTCCACCACCTCTCGTATCCTTCGATACTCTGGGCGAAAGTCATGACCCCACTCCGAAATACAGTGTGCCTCATCTACGGCATAAAATGAGACGTTAATCTCATGCAGCAGATCCACATTTTCTTTCTTTGTCAGGCTCTCAGGTGCCACATAAAGCATCTTCGTCACCCCACTTCTCAGGTCATCATGCACCTGCTCTAACTGAGCTTTAGAGAGAGAGGAATTCATAAAATGCACAATCCTCTCATCACTTGCATTGGCACGCAATGCATCTACCTGATTTTTCATCAAGGCAATCAATGGAGAGATGATGATAGCCGTCCCGTCCAATACTAGAGCAGGCAATTGATAGCAGAGCGACTTACCACCACCAGTGGGCATCAAGACAAAGGTGTCTTGCCCCCCCAATACACTGCTGATGATTTCAAATTGCAAGTCCTTAAAGGCATCAAAGCCAAAAAACTGCTTCAACACCTTAAACAATTTAGCTTTCAATTGGCTATCAATAGTATCTAGAGCATTCATAGAGAGTTCTCCTAAAAAACACTTAATTCATAAGTCCTAAAAACTTCCAATGCTTAAAGGTACCAAAAAAAGTTGATACCACCTACAAATACCACACCACTCAAAAAATAAACTCCACCACCCTCCCCACTACAAGGGTCTCCGAGGAGATCCGATTTGTTGTAGCCCCCATGTCGGAGGGGCGATAGCTCCGACCGACTGGGAAGAACCCCATACCCCATCTTCCACGACGCCTTGTGAGTTGGGCACCCCACCAGGCTCAAAATTAAAAAGCCTTGCGTCACCTTCTATCGGTCGTCAGACCTGTCCGATCAGGCACCGCCCAAAAAGGGCATACCCTATTCACCCAAGATCTCCTCCGCCATCTTAGCCGTCACCCGCACCTTCTTTTTAGAAGATGATGGAGCTTCATACATCACATCTCGCATAAGCTCCTCAAATATCGAGCGTAGCCCTCTAGCCCCTGTCTTTAGAGCAATAGCTCTATCCACAATCAGCTCATACACTGCATCATCTATCTCCAGAGTGATACCCTCTAGCGACATCAACTTTTGATATTGCTTCGCGATCGCATTCTTTGGCTCCGTCAGTATCGACTTCAGTGCCTCCCGACCAAGTGGGGTCAGATAAGTGAGCACCGGTACCCTACCGATCAGCTCGGGGATCAATCCGAATGACCTCAAGTCGGCAGGCTCAACATACTTCAGTAGGCTCTCGTCATCACTATCGAGGTGACGATGGCTCAATTTATTTGCATAGCCCACCACACGAGTATTCTTGCGCTTAGCGATTTTCCGCTCAATGCCTTCAAACGCACCTCCACAGATAAAGAGGATATTCTCCGTATTCACTAGCACCATCTTCTGCTCCGGATGCTTACGACCTCCCTCAGGTGGTACATTCACATCGGCACCCTCCAATAGTTTCAGGAGCCCCTGCTGTACCCCTTCACCCCCCACATCGCGGGTGATACTGGGGTTATCCGCCTTGCGGGCGATCTTATCCATCTCATCTATAAAGACGATTCCACGCTCCGCCGCCTGCACGTCATAGTCTGCCACTTGTAGCAATCGTGAGAGGATACTCTCCACATCCTCCCCCACATAGCCAGCTTGGGTAAATACAGTCGCATCCACAATGGTAAATGGCACCTTGAGCATCCTTGCAATCGTCTTGGCGATTAAAGTCTTACCTGTGCCAGTAGGTCCTACCATCATGATATTGCTCTTTTGGAGCTCTACATCATGAGCATCGCCACTATTCAGCTTAGTTTTCGAAGCATTTTGCTCGTTGTAGATCAGTCGCTTATAATGATTGTAGACAGCCACGGATAGGGTCTTCTTTGCCTCCTCCTGCCCAATTACATACTGGTCTAGAAAAGCAACCATCTCACGAGGTTTAGGCAGCTCATCCATACTTGGCAGAGCGAACCTCCCCCTATGCGCTTGCTGATGCCGCACCTCTTCTACCGCCTTATGAACCGTAGTAGCACACTCATCGCAGAGATTTCCCACCGGCCCAGGCACCAAGAAGTCCACCATACTAGCAGGCCGCCCACAGATATCACACCGCTCCTCCTGATTGTGCTCCGAATGATTTCGTTTTGCCATTGATACAATATAGACTATTACTTAGTTTCTTTCCGAAGTACCTTATCCACCGCACCGTAGGCGAGCGCCTCATCGGCAGTCATCCAGTAGTCGCGGTCACTATCATTGGCAATCTCCTCTACCGTCTTGCCAGTATGTCGGCTAAGGATCTCAAAGAGCTCCTGCTTCACCTTGATGATCTCCCGCACCGTGATCTCCATATCCGATGCCTGACCCTGAGCACCGCCCAGCGGTTGGTGTATCATCACCCTGGAGTGAGGGAGCGCATACCGTTTTCCCTCTGTTCCAGCCACTAATAATACCGCGCCCATACTTGCCGCCATTCCAGTGCAAATAGTGCTCACATCACAATTGATATACTGCATCGTATCATAGATCCCATAGCCAGCATATACGGAGCCACCAGGACTATTAATGTAGAGCGAAATATCCTTGCCAGGGTCGCTCGTCTCTAGGAAGAGCAGCTGTGCCTGCACCACATTGGCCACGTAATCATTAATGCCGGAGCCAAGAAAGATAATCCTATCCATCATCAATCGACTAAATACATCCATCTGTGCCACATTCATCTGCCGCTCCTCTATAATGGTGGGGGAGATATACCCCTCCGCTACAGCACTGCTGCTGACCATCTTAGTATAGTCACTCACCAATTGAGAATTAATCCCATGATGCTTATGTGCATACAATTCAAACTCCCGCCCCATCTCTTGATTACTCAACATAGTCATATACTCATATATATATTATTCACACTTTCAAAGGACAACCTACTAAGCGAAAGCTATCTGCCCTCACTTTGTCACCTACCCTTTTGATGAGCAAACTTATATATAAATAGTGAGATCCACACCCGTTTCACTATTAAAGCTTCAAAAAAAAATAGACCCTCGGAGGTAAAGTGGTGCATCAAGGTTTTAATATTTAGGGAAAATAGCAAGACAACATCTCGCCTCACCCCTTCCCCAACCAACCTTTCGGTTTTCACATTAGGTTCCACTTTGACGAAGGAGAGAGTGGCGGGGAAGGGCATTATAAATACCAGTCATAGGAACTATATCAGTATCAAATCCATACTTACCACCACGAGGTACTACAATGAGAATGTTGCACGAAGTGCCATTCTCGCACATTTGCTTTCAAATGTGCTGAGACTTTGAACGAAGGATGAGATGCAAGGCGCTTCGAGACTTTGTACGAAGGATGAGATACAAGGCGCTGAGGATGAGGGTGAATGGAGCGTACTCACGTACGTGACCGAACCCGAATTCCGATAGCAACGCCGCAGATCGCCTTCGTGCAACAGTCTCTACAATATTCGACCCACATAACAAGGTGAAAATCCACCTAAAATAGGGGGCATAGAGACCCTAGTCGCAATTGCCTAAAACTCAACACTATATAAAATCGCTTACTGAGTTGCAAGAAAGCTTTTGCTTTGTTGCAACTCGGAAAATGCTTAGTTGCATCTCGCCGATTGCTTAGTTGCATCTCATTTTTCACTCTACTAGGATAGAGCTTTTATGGAGGCCTTAGCGTTATTCATCTACCTTTGTGTATACGCCCATTCAAGCCCTCTCTCTATGAGCTATTCAACGCTTGGTACTCAGGTGCCTGCTCTTAGGTAGGAGCGACGTACAACGCGACCTCTGGCACAAAGGTGCCAGAGAGGTATGATGAGGTAAAAAATTGGTACCTTTGTAGGAGGTTTAGAGAGATGTGATGAAAGAAAGAAGTGAAGTAAAGAAGGAGCATAGCCCGCACCTATCAAATATTATGCCACAGCTTTGGGGGCTTCTCTCGGATCATGAGCGGGAGGAGCTCTTGATCTGGAGCAGTTACTATATCTATAAACGTGGTGAGGTGATCTATGATGCTACGGTAATTCCGCAGAATGCATTTATCTTGGTGGATGGGCAGGTGAAGGTGACGCAGGAGGCTGACCGCACTCAGATACTCAGTCTCGTTAGGGCACGTGAGTTTTTTGGTTATGAAGCCTACTTTGCACGAGAGAACCCGCTAACGAGTG
>NZ_HF988919.1:0-1386 GCF_000435035.1 Porphyromonas sp. CAG:1061
CTCGGCAATTGCTTAGTTGCATCTCAATTTTTCCCTTATGCCAAGACCCCCTTTCAGCCATACCCCTTGCTGGGGTTTATGAAGACGGTGTGGATTTTGTGGTGGAGGGGGATTTGGTTACATTTGCGTAGTGACTTTATTGAACTATAATTGAAGATATGAAAAGACTTTATTCTCTCTTGGCTGTGATAGCTAGCTTATGTCTGCTGTCGTGTGGTAGTGATGTGGAAAAGGAGGCTACTCCGAAGGAGGTGATTCGGGTGGCGGTTTTTCAGGGGCATGGAGGTTCGGAAACCTGTGTCTGGGAGGCAAAGGCAGCAGTGGAGATGGACCCTTCGCTGGAGTGCCGTTTGCTGACCACTAAGGAGATCAATGAGGGGGCTCTTGCCGATGTGGATGTGTTGGTGGTGCCTGGTGGAGGGGGTAGCCGTCAGTACCTCAACATGGGTGGCGAGGGCCGTCGAAAGGTGCAGGAGTTTGTGGCGAATGGCGGTGGCTATGTGGGGATCTGTGCTGGCGCTTATCTGATCACGGAGACACCTAACTACGCTTGTCTGGCGATGAGTGGTGCTGAGGCACATGATATTGAGCACGATAATCGGGGTAGGGGGATTGCGAAGGTGACGCTGACAAATGATGGGAAAGAACTATTCCCTGAGGTGGCGGAGCAAGACACCTTATATATAATGTACTATGAAGGCCCTGTGGTGTTACCTCGTGAAGGAAGTGAAGTTACTTATCACTCTTATGCAACGATGGAGAGTGATGTGCATGTGGAGGGGAATGCTCCCAGTGATATGACTAATGGCAAGAGTTTCCTCTATATTGCACAGTATGGTAAGGGGTGGACTGCTTCGGTGGTGGGGCACCCTGAGGCAACTCCTGGAATGCAGTGGATGCTCTCTCGGTTGGTTCATAAGGTTTCGCCAAGGCAGATGACATCGGAGCTTCCAGCTAAGTTTATAGACCCAAGCAAGTTCGGCAAGGAGCTATTGATGAATGAGGAGCGTCGTCAGGCGGAGGGGGAGGCTTTTCAAACCTTCCTTTATGGCGATGAGGAGGCAAAGCTGGCAGCGATCAATTGGCTAATGCAGCACAACTCTTGGGATGCTAAGCGGTGGATCCAAGGTTTGATATTCGATGCCTCTCCTGCTGTGCGAAAGCGTGCTGCAGAGTGGATAGGCTGGGCAATGTACCGCACCTATCTCCCCGACCTAGAGGTGGCGTACAATGTGGAATCCGAACCCGAGGTGAAGCAGGCCATCGGTGATGCGATTGAGCAACTGAAAGTGGAGTAGCGGAGCACCCGGCAGGGTGCCACTCAGCTAGCCCCTGGTCGAGGCTCGCAGAGCCGATGACCGGCGGGATAGGTGTCGATAAATATTA
>NZ_HF988919.1:1397-1555 GCF_000435035.1 Porphyromonas sp. CAG:1061
GGGATAGGTGTCGATAAATATTATTCGACCCTTGTGGTCGCACTTGGATGAGCTTGTGCGACCACAAGGGTCAATTGATTATATTGAGACTGTTGCACGAAGGCGATCTGCGGTGTTGCTTTCGGGATTCGGCCTAGGTCACGTACGTGAGTACGCTC
>NZ_HF988920.1:0-9126 GCF_000435035.1 Porphyromonas sp. CAG:1061
TCACTTTTTTGTAGTAACTTTGTAAGGTATAATAAATTAAGACAAGATGAGAGCGTGAAGCGGTACAGCTTTGACAATATATGAAGAGAGGGATCTGGTATTATATTCGTTGTTTTGCGATTTATTTTGGGGCGATGGTTATCGGCGTCGCATCGCTTTTTCTGCTGATTGCTAGCGGTGCGATTGGCTATATGCCACCGATTGAGGACCTACAAAACCCTATAGATAAGTATGCCACTCAGCTCATCTCGGAGGATGGTGTGGTGATGGGCTCTTATGCATTGAAGGGCAATAACCGTATCTATACCACCTATGATGAGCTCTCCCCCGAATTGGTGGAGGCACTGATTGCAACTGAGGATAAGCGCTTTGAAGACCACTCGGGAATTGATGCATGGGGCCTCTTTCGTGTCTTTTTCAAGACGGTGATCTTGCGACAGAAGAGTTCAGGCGGAGGTAGTACCCTGATCCAGCAATTGGCAAAGCAGCTCTATTCGCCTAATGCCAAGAACTTCATGGAGCGGGCGATGCAGAAGCCTATTGAGTGGGTGATCGCTGCTAAGCTAGAGCGTTACTACTCTAAGGAAGAGATCATCACGCTTTACCTCAATAAGTTTGACTTCCTCTATCAAGCAGTGGGCATCGACTCTGCTGCTAAGACCTACTTCAATAAGTTGCCGAGCGAGCTGACAACAGAGGAGTCTGCCACTCTAGTGGGTATGTGTAAGAACCCATCCTACTACAACCCCGTGAGGTACCCGGAGCGTGCTAAAGGACGCCGTGATGTGGTGCTGGGACAGATGAAAAAGGCCAATTATATCACGAAGGCGGAGATGACCGAGCTACAGGCTTTGCCACTCACCCTTGTCTTTAAGCGACAAAACCACAGAGCTGGTATCGCTCCCTATTTCCGGGAGTATCTGCGTAGGATTATGATGGCTGAGAAGCCTGATAAAAAGGACTACCGCGGTTGGCAAGAGGAAGATTACAAGCGCGATGTAGCTCAGTGGGAGAGTAACCCTCTCTACGGTTGGTGCCATAAGAATAAGAAGTCGGACGGCTCTTCGTTCAATATCTACACTGATGGACTAAAGGTCTACACCACCATCAACTCCCGTATGCAGGAGTATGCCGAGGATGTGATGCTGCAGCACCTGGCAGGCGATATTCAGATTGCCTTTGACCGTGAGAAGAAGGGGCGTAGCCATGCACCCTTCTCTAGCAGTATCTCAGCAGAGGATCGGGAGAAGATCATCCATCGCTCTATTAAGAATAGCGACCGTTATCGCTTCCTCAAAGCCGATGGGCTGAGCGAGCAGGAGATCCTCAAGACCTTTGATGAGCCGACAGAGATGACGGTATTCGACTATGCCAAGGAGGGCGGAAAGTATGTTACTATCTACCGTGATACGGTGATGACGCCTCGCGACTCTATCCTCTATCTCAAGAAATTCCTACAGTCGGGCTTTATGGCCATGGATAGCAGCACGGGCCATGTCCGTGCCTACGTGGGCGGAGTGGACTTCGGTACCTTCCAGTACGATATGGCGACCAAGGGGCGTCGGCAGGTGGGCTCGGTGATGAAGCCATACCTCTTTGCCATGGCAATGAGCGAGGGCTTTACCCCTTGTACCACGATGGTGCACGAGCCACAGCACATCCGTCTCGCTACAGGGCAGATCTGGTCGCCTAAGAATGCCGGTGCTAGCAGAGTGGGGGAGGTGGTGACCATCAATTGGGGGTTGCAAAACTCCTCCAACTGGGTGACCGCCTGGCTGATGAGCCAGATGTCGCCCGTCACCTTTGTCGACCTGCTCTACTCCTTTGGAGTGACTGGCGACCTCGATCCTACGCCAGCGATTTGCCTCGGTAGCCCAGATATCTCGGTGGAAGAGATGGTGTCGGGTTTTAGCACCTTTGCCAATGCCGGTATGAGGGCAGTGCCTATCTATGTCACCCGGATTGAGGACCAGTACGGCAATGTAGTCGGCGAGTTTGCTCCCGATATTCGCGAGGTATTGCCCCCCGATGCTGCCTACAAGACCCTCCACATGCTTCGCAATGTGATGAACGGAGGTACTGGTAGCCGTACCCGATTTAAGTATGGCGTGCAAGCCGATATGGGCGGTAAGACAGGTACGAGCCAAAACCACTCCGATGCGTGGTTTATGGGCTTCACTCCAAGGATTAGTGCTGGTTGCTGGGTAGGTGGCGAGGATCGCTCCATCCACTTTGATGGTATCCGACTAGGTCAGGGTGCCAATATGTCGTTGCCGATTGTGGCGATGTTTTTTAAGCGAGTGTTTAATGATAAAGAGCTTCAGAAGCGCAAAGCTGAGCTGGGCATCGACCCCGAGGCTAAGTTTGTGATACCAGAGGAGTATGCCGACCCTTGTAAGTCGAAGGATGGAAGGGTGATTGCTACCTTTGAGCCTATTGAGGAGGGAATCGACCCGCTCTTTGAGTAAGCGACTTTTGGAGGCTATATAGATGTATTTATTTTAATCAACCAATTAATATTTAATTCAAAGATGTCAAAGAAGAGAATTTACTCCTTCGGCAATGGAGCCGCAGAGGGAAAGGCAGACATGAGGATGCTACTTGGCGGAAAGGGAGCCAACCTAGCAGAGATGAATCTAATCGGAGTGCCAGTGCCTCCAGGATTCACCATCACTACTGACGTTTGTCACGAGTATTACGACCTCGGTGAGGAGGCACTTCGCAAGGAGATGACCGACGAGCTGGAGAAGAATATCAAGCAGGTAGAGGAGATCATGGGTGCTAAGTTTGGTAGCAATGAAAACCCACTACTTGTCTCTGTACGCTCCGGTGCTCCTGCATCTATGCCAGGTATGATGGATACCATCCTCAACCTTGGTCTGAATGACGAGGCTGTAGAGGGTCTTGCTAAGAAGAGTGGCAACGAGCGCTTCGCTTGGGACTCTTACCGTCGTTTCATCCAGATGTATGGCGACGTAGTGCTTGGCATGAAGCCAGCCGATAAGAAGGAGATTGACCCCTTTGAGAGAATCATCGATGAGGTGAAGCAAGAGAAGGGTGTAAAGCTTGATAATGAGCTAGAGGTAGCAGACCTTAAGGAGCTTGTAACTCGCTTCCGTGAGGCAGTGAAGGAACAGACTGGTAAGGACTTCCCAACCGATGCTCGTGAGCAGCTTTGGGGTGCTATCGGTGCCGTGTTTGGCTCTTGGATGAATGAGCGTGCTATCATCTACCGTCGTATGGAGAGCATCCCAGAGGAGTGGGGTACCGCTGTCAACGTACAGGCGATGGTATTCGGTAACATGGGCGATAATTCAGCAACTGGTGTTTGCTTCACACGTAACTCTGCAACGGGCGAAAACCTATTCAATGGTGAGTACCTAATCAATGCACAGGGTGAGGACGTAGTGGCAGGTATCCGTACCCCACAAGAGATCACCAAGGAGGGCTCTCTCCGTTGGGCAAAGCTAGCCAACGTTACTGAGGAGTATCGTGCTAATGAGATGCCATCTCTTGAGGAGTCTATGCCAAAGATGTACAAGGAGCTAGTGGATATTGAGCGTAAGCTCGAGGACCACTACCACGATATGCAGGATATGGAGTTCACCATCCAGGATGGTAAGCTTTGGATCCTCCAGACTCGTAACGGAAAGCGTACCGGTAAGGCAATGGTGAAGATCGCTATGGACCTACTTCGTGAGGGTTCACTTACCGAAGAGCAGGCTCTGATGCGTATCGATCCTAATAAGCTTGATGAGCTACTTCACCCAGTTTTCGATAAGGCTGCAGAGGCAAAGGCAGTAGAGATTTCTCGTGGTCTACCAGCTTCTCCAGGTGCTGCTTCAGGTAAGATCTGCTTCTTCGCTGAGGATGCTGCACGTATGCACAATGAGCACGGCGATAGTGTGATCCTAGTGCGCAACGAGACCTCTCCTGAGGACCTCGCAGGTATGCAGGTAGCAGAGGGTATCCTTACCGCTAAGGGTGGTATGACTAGCCACGCTGCAGTAGTAGCTCGTGGTATGGGTAAGTGCTGTGTATCAGGTGCAGGTAGCCTAGAGATCGATTACAAGGCTGGTACCGTGAGCGTAGATGGTAGAGTATATAAGGAGGGCGACTATATCTCTCTCAATGGTTCTACCGGTGTGATCTACGAGGGTAAAGTGCCTACTAAGGCTGCAGAGCTCGATCCAGACTTCCAATTCCTAATGGAGCTATCCGATAAGTATGCACGCCTACAAGTACGTACCAATGCCGATACTCCACACGATGCAGAGGTAGCTCTCAACTTCGGTGCTACTGGTATCGGTCTTTGCCGTACAGAGCACATGTTCTTCGAGGGCACTAAGATCAAGGCGATGCGTAAGATGATCCTCTCTTCTGATACCGAGGGTCGTGTAGCAGCGTTGAAGGATCTATTGCCACTACAGAAGCAAGACTTCCTAGGCATCTTCCGCGTGATGGACGGTCACCCAGTGACTGTACGTCTGCTCGATCCACCTCTACACGAGTTCCTACCACAGGATGAGAAGGGTGTGAAGGAGATGGCCGATGAGCTTGGCCTTTCGCTCGCTCAGGTACAGGCACGTATCAACAACCTCCACGAGGTGAACCCAATGCTCGGTCACCGTGGTTGCCGTCTGGGCAATACTTACCCAGAGATCACTGTGATGCAGACCCGTGCTATCCTTGGTGCAGCTATTGAGCTTCAGAAGGAGGGCATCAACGTAATGCCAGAGATTATGGTGCCACTAGTAGGTACCGTGAAGGAGCTGGAGCTACAGCGCCAAACCATCGACGAGACGGCAGAGAAGCTCTTCGCCGAGGAAGGTGCAAAGGTAGAGTACAAGGTAGGTACCATGATTGAGATCCCACGTGCTACCTTGATTGCTGATAAGATTGCTGAGCACGCTCAGTTCTTCAGCTTCGGTACCAACGACCTTACCCAGATGACCTTCGGTTACTCACGTGACGATATCAATGGCTTCCTACCAGATTATCTTGCAAAGAAGATTCTCCCAGTTGACCCATTCCAGGTACTCGATCAGGAGGGTGTAGGACAGCTCGTTCAGCATGGTACCAAGCTCGGTCGCAGCACTAATGCCAACCTTAAGGTAGGTATCTGCGGCGAGCATGGTGGTGAGCCAAGTAGCGTGAAGTTCTGCCACAGAGTAGGCCTCAACTACGTATCTTGCTCTCCATTCCGTGTGCCAATCGCACGTGTAGCAGCAGCTCAAGCAGCTATCGAGGAAAAGAAGTAATTCACTCCTCCCCATACAATACCAGAGGGTGTGCTAGCCTAGTCGCTAGTACACCCTCTCTTTTTTGTGGCTTATCTGACGGGGTACCTTATCGGATGAGGTACCTCATCGGACAAGTCGGACAGGGCAGACAGGTCAGACAAGTCGGACGAGTCAGACAGGTCAGACAGATCAGACAAGTCGGACGGTGGCATCGTTTGTCCGACTCGTCCGACCTGTCCGATAAAGATCTCTTCTATAAAGTCACCCGATGGGAGAGCTCCCTGTCGGGTGCTCTAGGGGCTTATCCCTAGATCTGGTCGCCTGATTCAAGATTGGCACTTCTTGCAGCATTCTCAATATGATAAAGGGCGTACAAGTCAATACTTGTACGCCCTTTATCATATTGTATGCAATTAATTTGTCTAGTAACTAAAATTCATAAGTTACACTTGCATTGAAAGTTGTGCCAGGACCATAGTAAAGTCCATAGTTGTCTAAGCTAGCTACATAGCGCTTGTTGAGCACGTTGTACACATTTGCACGGATAAGGATACCTTGCTTTCCTGTAAGTGCAAAACGGTATGAAGCACCCATGTCAAGTAGTCCATAGTTATCTAGCTTCTGAGATTTGTACTCTTTTCCCTTGACTGTTGCTTCAGCCAACTTCTTAATGTCTACATCACCATATAGGTTGAGATAATGATTGTAGTCTGCAAAAATTACAAATCCCTTAGCTTTGTACTCAGCACCGAATCCTAAAGTGCTCTGTGGTGCACTTCCGACCTTAGTACCAGCCAACTCAATCTCAAACTTATCAGCTACAGAATTTCCAGAATCATTGTCAATCACCTCAACAGGAGTCTTCCCTGAATACTTCCAATCGCCATAGGTAAAGTGACCACGAAGCATCAGCCCTGTCAATGGGTGAGTGCGTATATCAAGCTCTACACCCTTGTGAATTTGCGTTACATTGGAAAGCCTAAACCCAGCACTCTGTAGCAGTTTATGAGTATTGGGTGTGGTATAATCGTCCATGCCAAAGGCGAGGAATCTATTTGCCCAAGAGGTATAGTATACATTGAGATTGATTGTAGTGTACCCTGGAAGCTTTGCTGAATAGCCTGCTTCAAGGCCTAGGATATTTTCATTCTCTACCTTTTGCTCTCTAGGGCGAATGGTGGAGTACTCAAAAATGTTGTCCTTAAATGGCTGGCGAGAATAATACCCTGCATTTGCGAAGAACTTGTGATTTTCACCAGCTAGAATAGACGCACCACCCTTGATGTTAAATCCAAAGCGATTGATTACGTCGGACTTCTCATTGAGCAATAAGAAGTTTTCGGATGCTCTATAGCTTTGATTAGAGAAAGCAGCTTGTAAGAAAGAGGAGAATAAATCGTTATGGTACTCTACTTGACCGAATAGGCCTTGGTAGTTGATCCACTCGCTACTATTGTATCCAATGCGGTCTTCGGTAGGTGCATAGTTGAAGAGTGAAGCCCATGGGTCGGCTTTATAAGTGTTGGTAATTAAATATGCACCATTGGCATCTAGTAATGATTTGTTACGCCCTTTGGCGTCGTTCCAACCCTTGAGACCAAATAGCTCTGTAAGCTGACGGAAGTGGTCTCCCTTATAAAAGCGGAGATCCGCTCCAACATTTACAGATAGGTTCTCGTGGTTGTCATAAGAGTAGTTGGATACTAGTCCAAACCAGTGGTGGTTATTAACTGAGGAGCGAATGGCAGTACCATTATATCCTTTGCCGTATCCACCAGCAATTGATTTATTGCATTCGTTTTCGATAAAGTCCCAACGGATTTGGCCATCAGCATCACGTCCAACTTTTTTTCCATTGGCATCTTTAATGTAATCAGGACCATTTCCGTAGGCTCCCGTTCCACCACCACGACCAAATGATGCATACAGCACGGTGGATAGAGATTGTTTCTTACTGATGTTCCAGTCCCAGTTGAGGTTCATTACTGGCTTGTGATAGTAGTTTTTGCGCTCGCTCAGGACTTTTCCATTGTAGTAACCCCAGTTCTTATTGTACTTGTATCCGTACTGGTCATATAGCTCTTGCTTAAGAGAGAAATGCTGGTTGTGCCACTGAGGAGCCCCAAAAATAAGGAAGTTAAACATGTGGTCTCCAGCTTTCTTACCTATAGAGAGGAAATAGTTTTGACCACTTCCTTGTGTGCCATCATTCCATTTGCGCTCACCTTGCCAATGGTCAATAAGTACTGAGACACCCCAGCCATTGCTTAACAAACCTGTGTTGTATGCTGCTGTGCCTTTGAAATACTTACCATAACCACCGATGAAACGAACAAATCCGCCTCTTTCAAGGTCGGTAGCCTTAGTAACGATATTGATCGTACCACCGACTGAGGAAATAGCTAGTTTTGAAGACCCTAAGCCACGTTGTACATCAATGGCATTGGCAATATCCGAGATGCCAGCCCAATTGGACCAGTACATTTTGCCATCCTCCATACCGTTGATGGGCTGTCCATTCAAAAGGAATGCGGTGTTGGACTGATCAAATCCACGCATAAACATCTTGCTGTCTCCAAAGCCACCAGCTTGGTTGGCTACATAGACGTTAGGGGTGTTTTTTAGGGCTTCAGGGAACTCTACATTACCTACCGCTTTCATCTGAATTTCAGAAGCCTTGACGATAGTTGATGCGATAGGTGTTACACGATTAGCCACATCAATTACTCCTTTACCCACAACTAGTACTTCCCCTAGCTGAGTATTGTCTTGGAAGATTGAAATAGTGCCTAACGAACTCTTCCCAGAGGCACTGTACTTAACAGTTGTACTCAAGTAGCCCAGGTAGTTTACTTCCAGTGTACCATTTCCTGTAAGGGAGATAGTGAATTTACCATCCATGTTGGTTGTGGTACCTTTAGACGAATCTTTGCTGTCTACCACCACAGCACCAATAAGAGGCTCATGTGTATCACCATCCACTACTACGCCTGTATAGGTCTTCTGTGCCCAAGAGGATGCACAGGTAAAGCCTAGTAAAAGCGAAAGCATTATAAGCCTATAAAACTGTTTCATAAGTTTGCTTTTTAGTTTATAAATTGTTGTCTCAAATAATAATCTACAATGGTCAATCTAATTCAATTGCAAAGTTACCTAAAACAATGTAGATTGGTGATATTGTAAATTAAGATTTCGTTACATATCTCAGAAAAGGCTGTTATTGCCCACACGTTGAAGGAGTAGACAGATAACACTTGCTATTCGGTAGCTTGGTGGAGTAGTTAGTTTTATTTACTTTTGTAGGTAGATATTAATTAGTGGAAAGGAGTGAAGCTATGCCAGATGTAGTGATGACCTTTAAGGGTCGGCCATATAACCTTACGGAGGAGCCTATGATCATAGGTATCCTCAATCATACACCCGATTCATTTTATGCCGGAAGTCGCATTGAGGGTGAACGAAATATACACCAACGGATTGAGGAGATCATTGCCCAAGGGGGTAAGATGATTGATGTGGGGGGGTACAGCTCTAGGCCTGATGCTGCGGAGGTCTCTGAGGAGGAGGAGTGGCGACGGGTGAAGGAGGTATTGGATATACTGAAGAAGGAGTACCCTGATCTGCCAGTGAGTGTCGATACCTTTACCGCTTCGGTGGCACGTAAGTCGGTAGAAGAGGGTGGGGCAGATGTGATTAATGATGTTTCGGGTGGGCGTATTGACCCACTGATGCTGCAGACGGTGGCGGAGCTACAGGTACCTTATGTGCTGATGCATATGCGGGGTACGCCCAAGACGATGCAGAGCCTCTGTGAGTACAAGGGGCGTGTGGCCGATGGGGTGATTGAGGAGCTACTGGTGACGATCGAGAAGCTGAGGGAGCT
>NZ_HF988920.1:9168-25849 GCF_000435035.1 Porphyromonas sp. CAG:1061
GAGCATATCATCCTCGACCCTGGCTTTGGCTTTAGCAAAACGACGGAGCAAAACTATGAGCTGATGAGTGACCTCGATAAGTTTAGGGTACTCGACTATCCTCTCTATGTGGGGATTAGCCGTAAGAGTATGATCTATAGATACTTTGGCACTACCCCAGCTGAGGCACTGAATGGTACCACGGTGCTAAATACCTATGCGCTTCTTCATGGGGCGCACTTTATCCGTGTGCACGACGTGCGGGAGGCGTGGGAAGCGATGAAGATGGTACAGGAGATTAAGCGACTAAGCTAAGCAATAGGGGTATGGAGTGGTTGGCGTTTTCCTTTAAGGATTTTATGGATATCCTACTAGTGGGGCTATTGCTCTACTATGTCTATGATGTGCTCCGAAAGAGTGGTAGTGCCACGATCTTTGGGGGAATTATCTCGCTGATCCTCATTTGGATTGTCACTTCTCAGATTCTCCGCATGAGGGTGCTTGGGGGAATATTGGATGCTCTCTTTAGTGTGGGGATTGTGGTGATCGTCATTATATTTCAGGATGAGATAAAGGGCTTCCTTACCCTGCTTGGTAGTACGCAGAGGTGGCGATTTATTCGCCGACTCTTTAAGCCTGAGAAAAATGTGGAGGTGAGTCGGGAGCAGAGCTTTATCGGAATGATCTCTTTTGCCTGTGCCAATATGGCAAAGAAAAAGACCGGTGCCCTCATCGTGATTGAGCAGGGCACCAGTCTGGAGCAGTATATCCATACGGGGGAGATTATCAATGCGCAGGTCAATTCGCGGTTGATAGAGAATATATTCTTTAAGAATGCTCCGCTACATGATGGGGCGATGATTATCCGTGACTATACCATCGTGGCGGCGGCCTGTATTCTGCCTGTAGCACAGGGGCAAGAGCTACCGAAGGAGATGGGGCTAAGGCACCGTTCGGGACTAGGAATGTCGCAAGCAACGGATGCGAAGGTAATCATCATCAGTGAGGAGCGTGGGGAGATATCGATTGCACACAATGGGGAGATGATCGCTGATGTGACGACAGATCAGTTGCAACAATTTATCAGCAATGACTTTACCGACCTCGGGAAGATAGGTACGCTTGTCACAGCTCACGCCGTATAGAGAGGAGGTGGACTATGCGTGGAGGGCTTCGCTACTTACTTCTACTCTTTTCGCTACTTTCCGCACTGGTAGTAGAAGCACAGGAGTTGGCTCCTGTAGTGATGCCTGAATTGCTCGTGTTGGGTAGCCACACTAAGTATGAGGAGGATAATGATGCGGTAGCCCTGATTGAGCGGACTGCTGCGCGGGAGCGTGCCGATAGGGCGGCACGGCAGTTGGATTATAGCTTTCAGCAGTCGGAGCAATTGCTTCTGGCGCTTGGTCGGGTGGATAAGTGGCGGGGTGCACTGCGTAAGGTGGTGCCTTTCTTTGATCGCTACTTGATTCGTTCGCATATTGATGGTACGCCTGTCTTACCGCTTTCGGAGTACCAAAAGGTCTATCTCAAGGGGTACAATCATACGACGCAGCAGCTCAATGAAGCGATCCTATATAGTCAGCATAATGGTTTGGACCAAAACATCAGTGATGGCTCTCAGAGTGTGCGACTAGAGGAGCTATTCTCCAAGGTGGACCTCTTTGAGAAGCATGTGAAGATACTAGATACCAAGCTCCCTGCGCCTCTTTCGGAGCAGGCAAGACACCACTACAAGTACTATCTTACAGATACCATTATATCGGCGGGGTACGTGGCTCAGGTGGTGGACTTTATCCCACGTCAGCCCCATGCCCCTTCTTTTTCTGGACGGTTGCTGATTGTGGAGGATCATGGCCCGCGATTGCTCAATTCTTACCTTATCTTTCCGAAGCAAATCGATATTAACTTCGTGGAGGATCTTCGTCTGCAGCAACAATTTGTGAAGACCTCGGTGGGGTGGCACCTCAAGGAGGAGCGTCTTGTGGGTAATTTGAAGCTATTTATCAATCTACTCTCTCTCTATGTGGAGCAATCAAGGCACTACGATGAGTATGGCGAGCAATCGCCTGACGCCGAGATCATCGCTCTGAAGCAGCCTTTTAATGACTGGCAGGATAGGGAGTTAGCAAAGCCAGTTATCTCTTCTGCCATTGCCCGAAACCTACTGACCACCAGCGATGGCCTGCGGAGGTTTATGGACCAATTCAAACAGCTAGGGTGGCAGCGTGTGGTACTGGAGTTGGTGGATATGGTGAGCCTTAATTACATTCGTACGAAGTGGGACTACAGTAAAATTTATGGGGGGAGTCGATTTGACTTCGGGCCGGTGAATGAGCTGGTCAATGCCAATCATACGGAGGGGCTACGTATCAAGGTGGGGGGAAGGACTACCGGTTATCTCTCGCACCGTCACTTCTTTAATGGGTATCTTGCCTATGGATTTAAGGATCGACGCCCTAAGTATGGCATTGGCTACGCCTATTCTTTTAGACCAAAGCGCTACTTTAGGGAGGAGTTTCCTCAGCACGAGCTATCGCTGAGCTACCAGCACGATATCTATATTCCAGGTCTTGAGGTACAGAATAACGACCGAGATAATATCCTCTATGATGTAGGGGTATCGTATCTGGCGACTACCTCTTATCGAAATCTCTTAACTCTGGAGTATCTAAAGGACTTCAATGCAAGTCTCTCTCTCAGGCTTTATGCTAGCTATAGGGAGGATAGGGCGAGTGGGCCGCTTGATTTTGTGCGGGTTAATCACGACCACTCTCTGCAGAAGCTGCCTAAGATCACCGATGTTTATTCGGGTGTAGAGCTACGGTGGGCTATTGGGGAGCGTATCTTTGATGGCTCTATGCAAAGACACCGGCACTACGCGAATGTATATCGCGAGGTACCGGTGCTAAAGCTTCGCCATGAGTGGGCGGATAAATGGTTGGGGGGTGACTTCCGTAGGCTGCGAACGGAGCTATCGGCTGAGCAGAGACTCTGGATGGGGGTCTTTGGTCGTCTGGACTATCAAGTGACGGTGGGGAAGCTATGGAGCTCGGTGCCCTTTCCTGTCTTGTATACGCCACCGGCTAATATCGGAATTATGCACAAGCACAATACGTTCCAATTGCTCAACCCTTTGGAGTTCGTCGCTGATGAGTGGCTGACGGCCTTTATGGAATACCATATGCGTGGCGTGGTCTTTGACCGTATCCCGTTGATCAATAAGTTGCGACTTCGGGGCGTGCTGACGGCCAACTTCCTCTATGGTAACCTCACTGCTAAGAACCGACAAGCTACGGGTAATGAATTATTCGTACTCCCTGTGCATACTACTGAGATGCAGGACCAAGTCTATGCTGAGGTGGGCTTTGGGTTGGAGAATATACTCAAGGTGGTGCGCATTGACGTCTATCGTCGCCTCTCTCCGCTTAAGGCTCACTCCAAAGGTCCATGGGGAGTGAAGCTAGACCTATCGCTTAGCTTTTAGGTGGATAATTCGTTGGTTGCTACTGCCTCTGAAGGAAAGGGTGGGGTCGTACAATCGCTTCTCAAAGGGGCCATCGACTAGTACATCGATCCACTCTAGTAGCGGTGCTCGCTCTGGATCTGCCAGCAGTTCTTCGTAAAGGTAGCCTGTGTAACACCAGATGCTTAGTCCCGTCTCCTCTCGCACTCTTCTGAGTAGAGAACCGAAGTCGGTGGGGTTATAGAAGGGGTCTCCGCCACTAAATGTGACGCCATCGAGTAGGAAGTTGCCCTTAATCTCCTCTATTATGTTGCCTATCCGCTCCTCCGTCAGTGGCTCTCCTGCCTGTGGCGACCAGCTGAGCGGGTTGTGGCAACCAGGGCAGGCGTGTCGGCACCCTGCCAAGTAGATGCTATACCTTATCCCATCGCCATCGAGGATGGTCTCGGGAATTACCTTGAGCAGATGGAGCATACCACCTAGGTAAGTAGTAAGATCATCCACTGTGCCACCATCACTCGTAGGAAGAGGGTGACTGGATAGACGGTAGCATAGACCACCGATGGGATATTGTTTTTAGTGGCATCGGGGGTAAGCGATAGGGCTGGGGCAAAGGTCATATTTCCTGCCACATACCCTAAGAGGGTGAAGTAATCTAGCTTGAGCCAAAGGCGTCCAATCACGAGGGTGATCCAAAGCGGAATCAACATCATCAGTGCCGCATAGCCCATCCACACTAAGCCACCACTCATGAGCTTTTCCACAAAGCTACCCCCGACACTCAGTCCTACGCAAGCTAGGAAGAGGGTAATCCCTATCTCCCGTATCATCATATTGGCACTCTCGGTGTTGTGAGTGTTGAGCCTAAACTTTGTTCCGAAGTTGCTCAGTAATATGGCTACAATCAGTGTGCCGCCTGAAAAGCCGAGCTTCACCGGCATACTCATTCCGGAGAGCTGTATCTCCAAGCTCCCAACGAGCACACCTAGCAGTAGTGCCAAGAAGAGCACCAGCAGATTGGGTCGCCTTAGGTTGGTAGCTGAGTTGCCGAGTATCTTCTCCACATGTTTTACGTCCTCCTCTTGCCCCACAATCACCACCGTATCACCTACTTGTAGGCGAAGGTCGGGCTTAGCGATTAAGTGGACGCCTGCACGATAAAGGCGTGAGACATTGACATTGTAGAGTGTCCTAAACTTGAGTTGCTCAATGCTCTTGCCGGTGATATTGGGGTGCGTCACTAGCACACGGTGCGATACCAAGGTATTATCGAGCTTAAACCAAGTGGCATCGCTCATCTCGAGCCGACGACCTACGAAGGCAGCGATGGTCTCCACCTCGTCTTGCTCCGAGATAACCAAGAGCTTATCGCCTTCGTAGATTTTTGAATTGGAGCTAGCCATCTCCACCTCGCCAGTGCCTTCGTGCAAGATACGAGAGATGACTACCTCGTACTTCTCTAATAGCATCTTTACGTGGTAGATATCCATCCCGAAGAGGGCTGGATTGGTTACTTCTAGAGAGTAGACTAGGGCTTCTCGTTTCTTCGCCTGCTCCCTCTCCTCCAATTCCTTCTCCTCACGTGCCACATCAATCTTAAAGATCCACTTGATGATTGAAAGGGTGACCACCATCCCAACAATGGCAACTGGATAACCAAGGGCATAACCTATGCCGATATCTTGTGGCGTACTTCCCGAGAGCATTCGTGCTGTCTCCTGTGCCGATGCAAGCGAGGGGGTATTGGTCACCGCACCCCCTAGAATACCCATTAAGGTCGCTATCTGTTCGCTTGAAAAACGGTAGATGAGGTAGGTGACGACTAGTGAGAAAAAGACTGATGCGATAGAGAGTAGATTCAGAGATACGCCTCCTTGCTTGAAGGTGGCAAAGAATCCTGGCCCTACGATCATACCAATACCAAAGATAAAGAGGATCATCCCACTCTCCTTCACAAAGGAGAGCACGTGAGGATCCATTGATAGGCCTAAGTGACCCATCAATATCCCCACAAAGAGTACCCAGGTGACCCCGAGTGAAAACCCTCGTACCTTTACCTTGCTTAGTGCAGTGCCCACAGTCACCACTAAAGCGAGTACAAACATCGAAGAAGCGATATCCCCACCTAGGAGTAGTTGCTTCAGTACATCCATCATCTTTAATTAGCTTAGTTAATGATGCTTTACACGGTCCCGCTCTTCGGCACGCTTGGCAGAGTTCCACGAGGCGAGGTCACCAGTGAGATAGCCGGTAATCCGCCTCATGCGTTGGATATCCTCGCTTCCGCAGATTGGGCAACGATCGTAGATCACTCCCTTATAGTGGCAGCTCCTACAGGTGTCAATTGGATGGTTGATAGAGCCGTAGCCAATCTGATTGTCCTTCATCAGCTTCACGATCTTTACGATCGCACGAATGTTTTTCTTCGCTTCACCATCCAGCTCTATATAGGTAATATGCCCACCAAGCGTGAGTGCGTGGAATGGAGCCTCTAGCCTGATCTTATCCGCGATGCGTACCTCCTCCTTTACATCGATATGAAATGAATTGATATAGTACTCTCGGTCATTGACCCCAGGTATCTTGCCGTATCGCTTCACATCAAGCTTTGTAAAGCGACCCGAAAGCCCCTCGGCAGGAGTGGCGAGTACCGAGTAATTGAGGTGATACTTCGCCTTCATCTCGCCAGCCACCTCATTCAGCACCACTAGGCACTCCCGCAAAGTCTCCCACGCAGCGGAGCTCTCGCCGTGTCCCCTACCATAAAGTGCATACATCGCATTGTGACCGCCGATAAATCCAATTCCCAGCGTACCGCTATCCAGTACCGAGCCTACCTTGTCATTGGGTTTCAAAGCACCGCCTCCCTTCCATACATCGTTGCCCATCATGAATGGGAACTGACGTGCCAGTGCACTCCGTTGGTAGAGATATCGCTCATGCAATTGTTCGCCAACTAGTAGTGCCATCTCTCGTAGCGACTCCTTTAGCTTTTGGATAGATACGCTCAAGATGCGACCAGAGTCAGCAACCGAACCGCACTCTCGCTCCGCAGCACGACGAGCCTCAATCGCCAGCCTTGGTAGGTTGATAGTGGTAAAGGAGAGATTGCCCCTGCCCACTGAACTTTGTATCCCATTGATATTCTCAAAGACACGAGTGCGGCAACCCATCGTTGCTAGCTCATACAGATAACGATTAGGATCATCGGCACGCCAAAGTTTATTTTGATTGAAGGGGGTGTCGAGGAATAGGAAGTTGGGGAAGAGTGCCCTTGCTGTGGTCTTGCACGCTTTTAGGAATAGATAGAAGTTGGGTGCTTCAAACTCTAGCTCGCCCCTCATCGCAGCATCAAAGTCGGTCATTGCCAATTCATAGTCACGCTCCGAATAAGAGACCCCCTCCTTCACCTTAAATATCTGAATGGGGAAAACTGGCACCTCACCTCCAGCTCCTAGTCCCTCCATAGTCGCTTCCATCAACTCCTCGATCACCATCTGCCCCTCGGCACTGGTATCGGTGCCGTAGTTAATCGAGCTAAAGACCACCTGGTTGCCGCCTCTGGAGTGCATCGTATTGAGATTGTGGATAAATCCCTCCATCGCCTGGTGCGTATCTCGCCTGGTTAGTTCGCGAGCCTCCGCCACCATCATCTCTAGATCTTCGTAGGCGATAGCATCGTTAGTCACCTTGGAGAGCTCATCATATAGCCCGCGAATCTCCCCCGCACTCGGCATGATGTTGCCTACAGCGTCGGTAATCATCGTTCGCAGTGCCTTCCTCTCAAGGTTCCCCTCACCACTTCTAGCCTTTACCATAAAGGGAATCAGCTCTGCCAAGTGCTTCACAAACGACTTGTATACCCCAGGTGCCATAAAGTAGTCAAAGGCGGGGATTGCCTGCCCTCCGTGCTGCTCATTTTGATTTGTTTGGAAAATGATCGTTGCAAGAGTGGCGTAGCTCTGGATGCTCTGAGGAGTACGGATACTCCCATTCTTTGTGTGGAAACCCCGTTCGTAGAGATCTTTCAGATCGTACTGTACACAAGTAGTGGTCTTGGTGGGGTAGTAGTCGAGGTCGTGTATGTGGATATCCCCACGCCTGTGTGCTTCGGCAAATTCGGGGGAGAGTAGATAGCGGTAGGCATAGTCCTTGGAGACCTCACTCGCGAAGGTCATCATCTGACCAGCTGGAGTGTGGCTACTCATATTGGCATTGCTCAGATTGATATCATTTTCATCGATCCGTACAATCCCATCAAAAGACTTCTTGAGGTCGGTGCGATTGTGCCGCTGCGTATTGCGCCACTCCCTATAGATAATGTAGCGCTTCGCCACATCGGGGCGCACCTTCATCAGCTCGCCCTCCACAATGTCTTGTACCTCCTCTACCGAAATGGTGGTCTGCTCTATGCGCGACAATACCTGGCGAGTTACCTGCTGTACCTCACCATAATTATCTCCATTGCCACTCGCTACGTAGGCCTTGAGAATAGCGTTTTCAATCTTAGAGGGGGTAAATGGCTCCTGCACGCCATCCCTCTTAATGATGTAAAGAACTGGATTATTCATTTTACTTTAACTCCCGAAAGTTGATTAAATAGGTTTTATAATACGGTAAAATGCATCTGTCGGTCTTCTGACTTATCTCATACACCTCCGTACCTTCCCGCCCACATGGGCAGTGGCAAACGATCGGGGTGCTGTCAAGGCTTCTCAGCCCATCAAGACTTACAGCAGCGGGTACTGTACTGGACTCACACCAGTTTCCCAAGAGGTGAACTCTATCACCTCCACAAATGCACTACAAAGATACCTATTTTTATAGACCTGATAGCATTATATTCAGAAACAAAAATCCTCGGCAGTAACGCCGAGGATATAAAGAAAGTGGAGAATACCGGACTCGAACCGGTCACCTCTACAATGCCATTGTAGCGCTCTAGCCAGATGAGCTAATTCCCCATACTCCCTACAAAGATAACAATAATTAATGATGATAACAATTTATGTCCTGAAAAAGCAGATAAGCCGAAGAATGAGCTCATCCTTCGGCTTATCTATTACTGTTCAGTTAAGTATTTATGGAATAGGGAAGATAAAAGGTTCGCTACCGTTATTTACGAACTTTGCACCACTAGGCATGCTTAGGTGCTTTTGGCTCTTACTCCAATCCCATAGCATAGACTCGTCCTCTGTGATTTCACCTGTTTCTACATTTCTCTTTTTACCATTGAGAGGGTAGTATAGAAGTAGGTTATCATCATTGGCATCTACTAGCTTCCAGGTGTTGTCGAGGATCTCCTTGTCGGTACGTGCCGACTTCCAGAAGCGTACCTCACGAATCAGCTCATTGCTACCGCCAATCCAGAAACCAGTGAGTCCATAAGCTCCAGTACGGATCTCGCGCTCTATGACTTTCACACCATTGACATATACTGAATTAGCCTTACCATCGTACTTAAAGCCGAGCATATACCAGGTATTTGGCTCTGCTGCCAAAGCTTCCTCAGGAATATCAATCTGTGAATTTCCAGTCTTTATCTGTAGCTGATTAGGCTTAATAGTTACGTCACCAAAGCGAATGTAGATCTCGTCGTTCATACTAGAGCCTGTTACCAGCTTGGTACCACAGATTGAGCGGTTATTTTCATTATATGAAGCTCTATTCACCATCACTTCAAGTGTCCAAGTGTCTACCTTAAAGTCGTTGGGGAACATAGATCCATCCTCCGAGCCAGAGCCAACTATTCTAAGAGCCTTTGTGCTGATTCTCTGCTCTAGGACAAGAAGAACCTCGCTCTCGGCATCAATAATGCACTTATTTGAGTTTGTCAACTTTATAGGAAGAGCATAAGTGTACGCAGGATTAAAGACGAGGTCTTTAATTTTCAAGCCCAAAGATTTGATGGATTCGCCACTTTCGAAAGCTATCTCTTTATCTATGCTATACATCTCTGCAGGCAACATTACATAGGTAGTCCCATGAGCTTTGTTATAGGCCTCCAATTGGGTAGCATTTCCAGCTTCCACTCCTACCTTTACCTCTTCGGAAGGTAAGTGAGTCAAAGCGACCTTAATGTCATTAACTACTACATCCTCTTTCTCTACAAAGAATGATTGGATAGTAGAACCACCCTTGATATATACACTTTGACGAGTTAGCTCACCAGGAGCTTGCTTTGGTTTATTGTATAATTCATCTTGGCAGGACGTCAAGGCAAATGACGCAAGCGTTAATGCCGATACAATTATTGATTTTGCAATATTATTCATCTTACAATGTCTATAGAGTCCATTATTACTGATAGTTTCCTGGGTATTTCACATTACCCATGTAGAGGGCTGTACGCAACCACTTATATGGAGGATCATTTGGATAATCATACTCCATGTGATAGGTACCAATACCGCCGATGCGTAGGCCACTAGGAAGGTCTAGTGTTGCATAGTCAAAGATCTGAGCTCCTGGCTTGCCGTTGAACTCAGGGTGAGCACTTGATATGTAGCCAGTGACACCTCCATTTCGCCAAGTTTGCTCAAACTCTACTGTAATGATTGTTTTGCGTTCCCAATCAGTTAGATGAGGCTTGCTTATCTTACGCTGAACATAGCTGGTATGTCTTTCCCAATATGCCTGGTAGATATAATGGTCGATCATCTTTGAGGTCTCAGTGCTCAGCTTATCTGGCTGACCATCCATCACAATCATCTTGCCAAGGGGGTTGAGCTTATCGTACATAGTCTTGATGAAGACATACATATTATTGTTTTGACCCTCATCAGGTCCAATCTCTAGCCAATTAGCGAGTGATCCAGAGTGTCCATAACCTGGCTCGTAATCGATGTCAAAACCATCGAGATCATACTTAATAATAGTATCGCAGATCGCAAGGGCATAGGCCTCTACACCCTTCTTAAAGTCTCCACCACCTTTTTGGTCTACCCAGTAATCGTATGGGTCTAATCCTGGAGGGGTCATCTGGTCTCCAAGGTTCTGTACGATCCAGCATAGCAGTGCCTTAGAGCCCATCACGTTTTGGAAAAACTTAAGGTCGGTCTGCTGCTCAGGTGTTAGATTACCCCTACATCCCCATAGAGATACGAAGTCTACACTATCAGGGATAAACTTTAGGTAGTTCTGTGGGTTGTCTCCTTTACCTGTCCAGTTGCCAAACCATCCAAAGCCCTTGACGTGAGGGGTTTTCTTGTACTCACGGATGGCAGCATAGTATGCTTTCTCTGTCGGAGTCAATTGATCCTCACTGGTCACTTCTATCTTTGGTAGGTGACGCTTAAGCCCTTCTTGGTTTTCGAAAGGAATTCTCTCGGGAGTCAATCCGTTTTGACAGCCTACAAAGGAGAGAATGAGACCTAGCAAAGTGACTAGGAATATTTGATTCTTTCTATTCATCATTTTATCTGCTTTATTCGGTTAATTCTGTGTAGGTCTGTCCTTACGTACCCACCACAATCTCGTAGAGCCAATATCTGGGCCACCTAGTAGCTCAGGTACAATCGCCATATTCTTATTCGTTGAATACTCGGTTGAAGCAAACTTAAATCGCTCAGGAGCAAGAAGCCCTGGACCTTCAATGCGTGCTGGAGCACTTCTATCTACTGGTCTATGGATATAAGGATACCCAGTGCGCCTATACTCGGTCCATGCCTCAATGGCATTTGGGTACATGGCTAGATACTTTTGAGTAATGATCTTTTGAAGTTGCTCCTCTTGCTCGTCCTTTTCTGTAGACATGTAGTCCCAAGATGGGCATACATTATTATTTGATATTCTACTATTATAGATATAGTTCACATACCAATTATTGGTCATAGCAGAGATGTCTGTTGGCTTTACTGTGCGAGTGAGATACTCATCAGCTCCAGACAAGCCATTCTCCTCAAAAGAGAGCTTCACCCCTTTCTCGTAATACTCTTTAGGAGAGCCCTCGTAAAAACCATAGAGTGCTGCTTCAGCCTTCAAGAAAGCTACCTCGGAGGCTCTTAGCCAGTAAATGCCAGTGCTGGCCTCCACATTGGGTTGAGAAGCAAAGAAAGGACTAGTGTCACCAGATTCACTATCTCTCTTTGGCATATCATTGGTGTTGAGTATTGAGTAGTAACCTTCCATTCCCCTAAATGTACCCTTCTTGAAATATTTGCCGATACGAGGGTCGTTGTAGCCATCGAGGTAAGACCAAATAGTACCACCCATTCTAGTCTCACCATAATCTATGGAGGCGAGCATAGGGTTAAGTAGGGTAATCTTACTTGATGACTTTAGAACAGCCTCATCAGCAACAGCCTCAATAACGCCACCATTTGCAGGGTCAAGGGCTTTCGCTATGTATTCTCTAGCAAGCTCTGGAGCTACGAAATGAGTGCGAACAGCCAATCTTAGCATGAGTGAGTTAGCCAGCTTCGTCCACTTTGTAGCATCGCCATTGTATACGAGGTCAAACTTCTCCATTACCTTGTTGGGTGTTGCATTTAGAATTTTTGCGGCATTTTCAAGGTCGCCCAACATACTCTTATATACTACTTCCTGGCTATCTGGCTTTGGCTCAATATCAGCGTCTCCTGCTTGAGTATATACGATAGGTCCGAAGGCATCCGTTGCACGAGTCCAGGCAATTACTTTGAGTACTTGAGCCACGGCAAACATCTGCTGATCAGTTGGCTTTTCACTCTTTCCAATGGTCTGATACACATCATTCCATGCTTGATATGCTTTGGTATACAGGCAGGAAAGGATATACTCCATTCGGTTGTCTGGGTAAGCCCAATTGGACTCTATAGAGAAGTTCCAGTTGTTGTTATTCCCAAAATACCCTATGTAGTTGCCTGATGAGATCAAGTCTGTAGCTTGCAGGTCATTACCTGGTCCAGTAGTTTGATCTGGAGTGCCGATAGGTATTATCTTCTGCATAATGGTCATCACAGGGCTACCCACTGAGCGACCACCTGCATTATTCTCCTCTTCTGTAACGCCATAGATATTGGTGTTCAAATCTGAAGGCATACAGCTGGAAACACCTCCTATAAGTAGTAAGGAAGTCACCAGAATTGCTATTGCATTGTATCTTTTATTCATATCTGATTTCTGCTATTCTCTTTTATCAAAAACCGAGGTTGATGCTTAACCCAAATCCTCTTTGACTTGGCATAAGGAAGTTGTCATAGCCTTGACCAAATGTACCAGTGCCAGCAGTAAGTTCTGGATCAAATGGAGCCTTGTTGTATATCATCAGCAGGTTGGTCCCATAGACTGCAAATGATGCACTACGTAGCGTATTGCCCAACCACTTGCTTGGGAGGCTATACGAAAGCCTAAGCTCTTGGAGCCTTACATTTGTCGCTGAGTAGACATAGTATGAGTCTAGCTCAGACACTGCTGTATAGTAGTCCTTGGGATCCATCGTAAAGTCGGCCATCTTGATGCCTCCATTGTCTCGTGCGAGAGCAGACTCCTCGGATACACCATACTTATCTAGCATAGCTTGTGTCTTTGAAATCACTACGCCTCCAATGCGTGCATTGAATAGGAAGTTAAGACCGATCCCCTTGTAGTTGAACCCTTGGGCATACCCCAAATTCCAATCAGGGTTGACGCTACCTAGTTGGTAAGGCTCCACATCTTCTGCGACAGGAGCTTGCCCCTTGGTGTAGTTCATATAGCCATCCTTATCTCGCTTGAGTTGCTTGGTGGCATACATCATACCGATTTCGCCATCTTTGACTAGTCTAAAGCGTCCTTGGTCAATAAATGAGAAGTCTAGTGGAGATCCTGTGATAGGATTCTTAACTACGTTGGCGAGCTCAACGATTCTATTCTTATTGTGTGTAGCAGTAATTACAGAGTTGAAGCCGAAGCCATTCTTAAACTCCTTTTGTAGAGAAAGCGTTAGCTCAATACCTCTATTCTGTACATTACCTGCCTGCACAAACATATAGTTGTAGCCAGCACCTCCAGGCAACTTCTTCTTCAAGAGCTGATTGTAGGTATTGGAGTGGTAAAGAGTAACGCCTAAGTTAATCAGACCACCTGCCCAGCGAGTATCCAGACCGAGCTCGTATGAGCGTGTGCGCTCAGCACGAAGGTCGGGCAGTGGATAATACTCGTATGGTGCTGCTGCACCTCCCTTGATGTCGCGGGTAACAGAGCCTGGGGTAAGTCCAGCAAATGGAATAGGTGAACCTACCTCAGTGTATGATCCACGAATCTTACCAAAGCTCAAGATAGGATTCATCTTAGCTTTTGTATTCTCAGAGAATAGCTCTGTGAACACCAATGAAAGACCCACTGATGGATAGAATATCCATGAGTCATTGGTGCCAATAAGTCTTGAGTTTTGATCCCCACGACCGGTAAGTGTAAGGTAAGCAATAGACTTCCAACCTAATTCGGCCGAGCCGAATACGGCTACGTTTCTAGTCCTATCATTACCACCATCCTCCGATGGTACAGCAGTGGTAGGATTGACATTTGTATAGGTGAACTTATTAGGGAAGGAGAGTAGGTCGCCACCGTAGCCTCTTGACTTGGTGTCGTACTCCTCAAAAGATGATCCTGCATTCACCATAATGTTGAAGTCATCTAGGAAGCTCTTATTGATATTAAGCATCAAGTCCATATACTTTTGCCTGAAGGTAGATTGCTTGTAGCTATATCTACCATTTGGCTTAGCATGGGTACTAATAGTGCTTGCATACCTTTTATCTTCGCTCTCAGTGTAGGTGTTATCTAGACGTACACGACCTGATAGATTAAGCCAATCCGTAAAGTCGTACCCCACCTGACCGTAGAATGTGTATCTGTCGCTAGCTACAGGACGGAGTGTCCTATATGCCTCCCAGTATGGGTTTTGGGTGTTCATACCGAAGTCACCTACTGACCATGACTGCTCGTAGATACCTGTCTCAGGGTTAAAACGCTCAAATTCCTTTTCGCGGTTGAAGTCCTCACCTCTAGGATATAGGTAAGCACCCACAATAGGATTGAAGTAGGTACCATAAGCGATCATATTATTATAATACTCGCGGCTATAGCTAGCAGAGAAGTCTAGGTGAAGTTTGTCTTCAAATAGGCTGGACGTATTACGCACCATCGCATTGTATCGGTGATACTTATTATTGGGGATGATGCCTTTAGAGTTGATAGCAGCTACCGATACATAAGTTTGATTGACCTTGGAACCTACAGAAAGACTTAATGCGTTATTAAACATAAGCCCTGTCTCAAAAAAGTCTCTAGGCTCATAGTTGCTTGGTGTGTCTAGCTTTGCACCCCATGAAAGATAGGATCCTTCGTTGTTTCCATATCTATTCTGGAAGCGTGGAAGAATATAGGCTTGTGAGCCTTCGAAGGAGGTTGAGAAGTTGACCTTTAGTGACCCTTCTTCCCCTTTCTTGGTGTTGATCAAAATAACGCCATTCGCTGCTGCGGCTCCATATAGGGCCGCTGCTGAAGGACCAGTCAGGACGGAGATAGACTCAATATCCTCGGGGTTGAGACTGCCAATACCCTCACTTGACGCAGTACTAGCAAATCCTGATCCATCACCGCCACGATCTGCCTTATTGCCTACTGGAATACCATCGATCACGTAGAGTACATTATTATCTCCAGCGATAGACTTATTACCACGCATCACAACACGTACACCACCACCTACACCAGAAGCACTCTTCTGTATATTGACGCCGGCCACTTTTCCGCTGAGGGAGTTGATGAAGTTGGCGTCTTTGACGGTGGTGAGCTGCTCATTATCGAGCTTTTGGACGTTGTAGGAGAGGGCTTTCTCGGAGCGCTTGATACCGAGTGCCGTTACGACTACTTCGTCGAGGAGCTCTGTATCCTCTTCGATCACGATTTGGATGGAGCTCTGTCCATTGATGGGCACCTCTATGGTCTTATATCCAATGTAGGAGACCCTGATGTGTCCGTTAGCGGGGACAGCCGTGAGTGTAAATTGGCCATCTAGGTTGGTGAGCATACCTTTGGAGGCATCCTCTACCAGCATTACAGTTGCCCCTATGACGGGCTCATTGTGTGTCGCATCTGTGACCACTCCCTTCACGGTAATGGTCTGCGCAAGAGCCATAGGTGCCAGAAGACTCAGAAAGAGTGTACAGAGTAGACTTCTGAGCCATTTTGCTTGACTTAAATTCATACCTTGCTTTTTCAAAAAAATGGAACTATTGTATTTGTTTATAATCCTTTACTATTCCTCTACCGTATTGCTCAATGTAGCTCTAGAGTGTGGTTTTCTCATTATGCGGTATTGAGCGTCGCTTTTCCCCTTGCTTCTACTGTAACTATCCGTGGGGAATCTTTCTTCTAAGTGATAATCAACTGCCTACAAACATACCAATCTATTTTGAATTGGCAAAATATTTCATAAAGATGAAATACTAATGATTATATTTGCTTAATGGGAGTGCCAATTCATTGTGTTTTGGGGAATGAGCTAGGGTATCCATATCAATCCGGATAGATTGTCCGACCCCTCGGCCGGGGTCGAGGGGTATTTTGTGCCTAATTTGTACACAGGTCTTCGGCACTACGTGCCTCGACCTGTGCCTATTTAGCATGGACCTCTGCCGAGGTCCTTGACCGCTCCCCTTGGTTGCCTTATTGGACTGGACAGACAAGTCGGATCAATGAGAGGGATTTTGGGGTTGACCTTCCCTCGTGGGAGGTCAGACGGATCCTAGCCCCTCAGTCGGAGGGGCATTAGCCCCGAACGACTAGGGGACCACTAGTGACGCCCCACCAATCATACGACCCCTTGTGGGTCGGACAATATGATCTAGGATACCAATATCAATCTGGATAGGTTGTCCGAACCCTCGGATGGGGAAGGTCAATATTTGTGAAATAATGTGAAATATTAGCTGGGTTAAGAGGGAAAACAGGACGGTCTGTAATGCGTTGGTATTCAGGACTCTATCTGAGGGCTAAATGAGTTGCAACTCGCCGTTTGCTTAGTTGCATCTCAGCAATTGCTTAGTTGCAACTCATCGATCGCTTAGTTGCAACTCGGTGATGGCTTAGTTGCAATGGATTTCTTGATTTTCTATAACTCGTTGGTTTTTAGTGGGGTTATGGTATTATAGTCACCGAGCTCTGTGAAACTGCTAGTTGGGCCTTATTTTTAACATATTTTGAGTGTTTTGCGTAAAGGATGGACTGTCGTAAGGATTTGTCGGACCCCTCGGCGGGGGACGCCTCATC
>NZ_HF988920.1:25929-26190 GCF_000435035.1 Porphyromonas sp. CAG:1061
GACAAGTCAGACAAGTCGGACGTGGTGATGATACAGATTTATACCACGCAATAGTCTCTAATAATTGTGTAACTTTGCTACTTAGGATAATAGATTAGATTAGCAAGTGATGGATATAAAGCACTGGGAGGGATTGAGCGATAGTGAGGTGGCAGAGAGTAGGGCAAAGCATGGTGCCAATCTGCTGACTCCGGTAGCTCGGGTATCGGTATGGCGGAAGTTTCTAGAGAAGTTTCAAGACCCTACCATCATTATTTTATT
>NZ_HF988920.1:26201-31553 GCF_000435035.1 Porphyromonas sp. CAG:1061
CTACCATCATTATTTTATTGGTGGCCGCACTGCTCTCAATTGGGGTGTCGGTGTACGAGGTCTACTATCACGGGCGTGGTAGTGAGGCCTTTTTGGAGCCGATGGGCATTTTATTTGCGGTATTGCTGGCGACTGGCTTGGCCTTTTACTTTGAGCAAAAGGCTGATAGGGAGTTTACAATCCTTAATAAGGTCAATGACGATGAGCCGGTGCGGGTGATACGCAATGGGCATACTATGGAGGTGCCCAAACAGAGTGTAGTAGTGGGGGATATTGTGGTGGTGGAGAGTGGCGATGAGGTGCCAGCCGATGGGGAATTACTGGATTCGGTGAGTCTGTCGGTGGATGAATCGATGCTGACGGGGGAACCAATTGCCTCTAAGTCGGCCGCTCCTACGGCCTCGGACAGTGAGGCGACTTTTCCAACGAATCATCTATTGCGTGGTACGCGTGTGGTGGAGGGACATGGCGTCTGTAGGGTCTTTGCTGTGGGTGATGCGACTGAAAATGGCAAAGTATTTCACGCTGCCCAGATTGATGACTCTGTGCGGACTCCGCTCAATGAGCAGCTGGATCGGCTTGGGAGTATGATTAGTAAGCTGGGCTATGGCATTGCTCTCTTGGTGTTGGTGGGGCGGATGTCGGTCTACCTTTGGGGTAGTGGTATGGAGCCTTTTGAGTGGTCGGAATTTATCACCTACCTTTTGCAGACCATTATGATTGCTGTGACGGTGGTGGTGGTTTCGGTACCTGAGGGATTGCCGATGGCGGTGACGCTGAGCCTAGCATATAGTATGCAGAAGATGCTGCAGACCAATAATCTGGTACGTAAGATGCACGCTTGTGAGACGATGGGGGCGACGACTGTGATCTGTACCGATAAGACTGGGACGCTTACAGAGAACCTGATGACGGTGGCGGAAGCACAGTTTTATGGTGCGGAAGGAGCTGGGAGTCGATTGGTACAAGAGGGGTTGGTGCTCAATAGTACGGCTACGCTGGACAAGGCTTCGGATGGTAGCACTAGGGTATTTGGCAATCCTACGGAGGGGGCTTTGCTCTTGTGGCTGGATCGTGAAGGGGTGGCTATCGACGAGATGGTCTCGGAGGCTAAAGTGGTGGCACAAATCCCCTTTTCTACGGAGAGGAAGTATATGGCTACGATTGTGCAGTCGCCTGAGGGTTCTTTTATCCTCTATGTGAAGGGGGCACCGGAGATGGTCTTGGGACTCTCTAGCCAGGTGGAGGGGGCTATTGACCGCCAATCAATTGAGGCGGGGCTGGTGAAGTACCAGTCGCAAGCGATGCGTACACTGGGTTTTGCTTATCAGAAGCTAGAGCGTATTGAGGAGGGGATATCTGAAGGAAAGTTGGTGGCTAAGGAGCTCACCTTCCTAGGAATTGTGGCTATTTCGGACCCCGTGCGGGTGGATGTACCACCGGCCATTAGGGAGTGTCTAGCGGCAGGAATTGATGTGAAGATTGTGACGGGGGATACGGTGGCAACCGCTCGGGAGGTGGCTCGGCAGATAGGTCTTTGGCAAGATGGAGATGGGGAGCAGCAGGTTGTGACGGGTCCTGAGGTGGCTGAGATGAGTGATGATGAGCTGGAGGAGCGTATCGGGAAGATCAAGGTGATCTCTCGGGCGAGACCTCTGGATAAGCAGCGATTGGTGGAGGCGTTGCAGCGGCGGAATCAGGTGGTGGCGGTGACAGGTGATGGTACGAATGATGCCCCCGCACTTAAGTCGGCACACGTGGGGCTCTCTATGGGTGATGGGACCTCTATCGCTAAGGAGGCGAGTGATATTACCATTGTGGATAATTCCTTTGCTAGTATCGGCAGGGCGGTGATGTGGGGACGCTCGCTCTATCAGAATATTCAGCGCTTTATCCTTTTCCAAATGACGGTCAATGTGGCGGCCTGTTTGATTGTGTTGGCTGGAGCTTTTCTAGGCACTGATACGCCCTTGACGGTGACGCAGATGCTGTGGGTCAATCTGATTATGGATACCTTTGCGGCGATGGCACTTGCTTCGTTGCCACCCTCTGCTCGGGTGATGCATGAGAAGCCGAGGGATCGCAGCTCTTTTATTATTGACAAGGCGATGGGGCGTGGAATATTAATGGTCGGAGGGCTCTTCTTCGTGATACTACTAGTGCTCTATTACCTCTTTTATACGTATAATATTAGGAGTATGACGGACCTTTTCTCACTTTCGATGGTGGATGGTTTGCCGACTATTACGAGGTATGAGCAGAGTCTTTTCTTTACGCTATTTGTGTGGCTACAGTTTTGGAATATGTTCAATGCCCGTGCCTTTAAGAGTGGTCGCTCGGCATTTCACTTTAAGGGGGCAAGGGGCTTTGTGTTGATTGCTCTTGTGATATTGGTAGGGCAGCTGTTTATAGTCAACTTTGGGGGCGAGATGTTTAGTGTCACTCCTCTCACGTGGAAGGATTGGTTGCTCACCTTTGTGCTCACCTCGCCAGTGCTACTCATAGGGGAATTAGTTAGGGTCGTTAGAAAACAAGGATGATGAAAGTAGGTATTCTTACTCAGCCGTTGGGCTTGAATTATGGTGGTATTGTACAGAATTATGCTCTCCAGGAGGTGCTAAGGCAGGAGGGGCATAGGCCAGTGACGCTACGACGAATTGATTGGGTGGATGATCGTAGTACTTTCCGAAAGTATCTTTCTTACTTTTACCTACGCTATGTTCTTCGTGATCCTCAGTCACCTAGTAAGCCTGTCACAAAACGTAGAGAGGCGACAATGACTCGCTATACAGATGCCTTTGTTGAGAACTATATTGAGACTACTCCACTTATTCTTTCTCAGCTGGCATTGAGGGAGGATGTAGTGTCAAGAGAACTGGGTGCCATTATTGTGGGGAGTGACCAGACGTGGCGCCCAAAGTATTCCCCTTATTTGCCTGATTACTTCTTGGAGTTTTTGCCGAGAGAATCGTCTATCAAGAGGGTGGCCTATGCGCCGTCTTTTGGGACGGATGAGTGGGAGTTCAGTGAGGAGGAGACCCAAATGGCACGTGAGCTACTTCGATACTTTGATGCAGTCTCGGTGCGTGAGGAGTGTGGGGTTCATTTCTGCCAAGAGCATCTAGTGCATGAGGCAACGCTGGTGCTAGACCCTACTCTGTTGCTTTCTCGGGAGGAGTATGTGGAGAGGTTGAAACTAAGGGAGGAAACTCACGGAAAGGTCTTTGCTTATCTCCTCGATGCCACTCCTGAGAAGCGGAGGTTTGCCGAGGAAGTGGCTCGCGAGGTAGGCACTACTGCTTTTGAGATGATGCCTAAGATGACGGTCTATGACAGGTGGAAGGAGGTGTCGGACTATCAACTGAAGCCGGTGGAGACTTGGTTGGAGAATATCCTCAATGCGGAGTTCGTGGTGACCGACTCCTTTCATGGAGCGGTCTTCTCGACCATCTTTGGTAAGCCGTTTGTGGTGGTGGAGAATAAGGAGCGTGGCCTTGCTCGCTTTGCCACACTCAAGCAGTTTGTCTCTGCCGACGCATTTGTGGAGGAAGAAGAGCTCGCTAGTTATCAGCTGGCTACCCCGTCCGTAGATCATCAAAAGCTAGGAGCCTTCAAAGAGCACTCATTGAAGTTTTTGCGAGACTCTTTAGCTTAATCGGCTAATAGCTTTTGATAGATCTGGGCATCTTCCTCTAGAAAGCAGCAGAGGGTTACTGTACCGGAGTAGTGGTTGGTGGCGAGGTATTCTTTAATCACTTCGAGGGCAATCTTAGCGGCCCGCTCCCGAGGAAATCTGTAAACGCCTGTGCTGATGCAGGGGAAGGCGATGGTTTTGAGTTGGTGCTCCTCTGCTAGCTCTAGTGCGGTGCGATAGCAGGAGGCGAGGAGCTGATCTTCATTCTGCGTTCCGCCTCTCCAGATGGGGCCGACTGTATGGATCACCTTCTTGCAAGGAAGGAGGTAGGCATCGGTGATCTTGCTGGCACCAGTAGGGCAACCGCCAAGCGTGCGACACTCCTCTAGTAACCCTTTGCCAGCCGCTCTGTGAATGGCGCCATCTACCCCTCCACCACCGAGCAGAGTTTCATTGGCGGCATTGACGATGGCATCTACCTGAAGCGTGGTGAGGTCGCCCACAATTACTTTTATTCTCTCGTTCATATCTCTAAAGACTGTTGCACGAATGCGATCTGCTGCGTTGCTTTCGGAATTCAGGCTTGGTCACGTACGCTAGTACGCTCCCTTCGCCTTCATCCTCAGCGCCTTGCATCTCATCCTTCGTGCAACATTCTTATAAAATAAATGGGCTAGTGAAGTCGGATAACTTCGCTAGCCCATATCAATTACACCGTCAATTTCTTAGAGTTGATAGCCATATACAAAGTCAGCGGCATCCTGCATCTGCTTGTACATTACCACATCATCCTGAACCATTGGCACCACCTTACGGAACTCTTTGTACAGCTCCTGAAGTGGCTTGGAGGTCTTCTCCTCGCCCTTACGAAGTGCCAAGGCTTGTGCTCCGTTCATCAGCTCTACGCCAAGGATGGCATAAAGATTATCGAGTAGAGGAAGTAGTTTGATGGCTGCATTGGCACCCATAGAGACGTGATCCTCCTGCCCGTTGCTACTTACGATGCTATCGGAAGAGGCATTGAAGCAGTACATCTTATTCTGGCTCACCATCGCTGCTGCAGCATACTGTGGAATCATAAAGCCAGAGTTGAGACCTGGCTTAGCCACAAGGAATTCTGGCAACTGACGTAGCCCGAGGATCAGCTGAGCGGTACGACGCTCTGAGATATTACCCACTTCAGCAATAGAGAGAGCCAAGTAGTCGAATACCAGTGCGATAGGCTGTCCGTGGAAGTTACCACCAGAGACGATAAGGTCGTCATCGGGGAAGATCGTAGGATTGTCGGTCACTGAATTGATCTCGGTCTCTATCACCTTACAAGCATACTGCCAAGCATCATAGCTAGCACCGTGAACCTGAGGGATACAACGGAAGGAGTAAGGGTCTTGTACCTGTGGCTTGCTTACCTTCTGTAGCTTGCTACCCTTGAGGAGGTCTCTGATGGTCTTGGCTACTACTGCCTGACCAGCATGTGGGCGAACCTTTTGGATCTGTGGGGTAAAGGGCGCCTCTAGTCCGTCAAATGCCTCAAGGGAAAGGGCTGCTACCTTTAGTGCCATCCGCTCAGCACGACGAGCCAATATCAGAGCGTACACTCCGTGAGAGCTCATAAACTGAGTGCCGTTGAGCAGAGCCAAGCCCTCTTTACTCTGTAGGGTAATGGTCTCTAACTTAGCTTTCTTAAAGGCCTCCTTAGAGGTCATCTTCTTACCTTT
>NZ_HF988921.1:0-17725 GCF_000435035.1 Porphyromonas sp. CAG:1061
CCGACCTGTGCCTATTTAACACGGACCTCTGCGAGGTCCTTCCTCTTTGGCTCCGCTGAAAACATACGGTAAGATATTTCTATTACGTGACCTCTGACTTCCTCCGACCTATAGTGCCACGACTTTATAATTTTGTGTAAGTTTGTGGATATGAAAGCAATTGTATCTCGGAGTTACTCACCTTGCTCGAAGCCGAGTGCGGGGTATCTCTTTTCGCTATGGGGCTTTATGCTCCTATTTGTGGTGGCATTGTCGATGTTGATGATGCCTCTTTTGGAGTTGCTCCTATCGGGTAGCTATGTGAAGTATGTGGGGATGATTGTACAGGGGCTACTGGTCTTTGCGCTACCCGCGTGGTTGGTGGAGCAATACTATAGGCGTAGCCATAGGGAGCAGGTGTGGCGACTTCGGTGGAGCGATGCTCGGTTCCATCACCTTCCTCGCCTTGTGGCACTGATGCTGGCGGCGATGTGTGCTAGTCTGCTACTAGAGTCGGCGATGAGTCTCTTCCCTGTGCCCAAGATCTTTGCGTCAATGGAGGAGCAGATGACTCTGGAGTACGAAGCACTCCTAGGAGAGCAGCGACTGATGGGTCGGATACTGATCTATATCGCCACTATTGTGGCAGCACCTCTGGGGGAGGAGCTCTTCTTCAGAGGGGGTGTGCAGGGGTGGTTGCTCTGTCGTCTCCGCAATCCGCACGTGGCGGTGTGGATCACGGCACTACTCTTTAGTGCGATGCACATGCAGTGGAGTGGCTTCCCTAGTCGGCTTTTGTTGGGTGGGGTGATTGGTTATGTGGCACTCTACCGAGGGCTTTGGGTAGCGATCCTCTTCCACGTTGTGAATAATGCGATGACCTTTGTGCTAGAGTCTTTTGATCTAGAGCTGGGGCTCGGCTGGGGATTTGCTGTGGTACTGGTGCTTGTGGGCTTACTGGTAAAGGAAATGAAACAAGAGACGAGTGCTACCTCGTCTATTAATGATTTGAAAGATGAAGAGTAAAGTTTGGTTGGTGGCTTTGGCACTAGTTTTACTGGCGGGCTGCGCCAAGGAGAAGGAGGAGAAGCAGTTTGTACAACACCTGGAATTTCCCGAGCAGATGTCGCTAGAGGGGAAGGTGGAGATGGCGAGTCGTCTGGTGCCTACTGCGGAGCAATTGGCATGGCAGGAGCAGGAGCTCACCGCCTTTATCCACTTCGGGATAAATACCTTTACCGACCGTGAGTGGGGCGATGGCACGGAGGATCCAGCCCTCTTCAATCCTACCAACCTAGATACCGATCAGTGGTGTAGGGTGCTGAGTGAGGCGGGCTTTAAGATGGTGATTCTTACGGCAAAGCATCATGATGGCTTCTGCCTTTGGCCCACCAAGACTACGGAGCACAGTGTCGCTTCATCGCCTTGGCGAGAGGGCAAGGGTGATGTGGTGGGCGACCTGGCTAAGTCGTGCCAAAAGTATGGTTTGCGGCTAGGTCTCTATCTATCGCCTTGGGACCGGAATCACCCTACCTACGGAGAGGGCGATGCCTATAATAAGGTCTACCTAGAGCAGCTGAGGGAGTTACTCACCAATTATGGCGAGGTATGGGAGGTATGGTTTGATGGAGCCAATGGTGAGGGACCTAATGGCAAGGTACAGGAGTACGATTGGGAGGCGGTGATCAAGCTGATCAAGGAGCTACAGCCGAATGCGATCACGGCCATTATGGGCCGAGATGTGCGGTGGGTAGGTAATGAGAGTGGCTTGGGCCGTGAGACGGAGTGGAGTGCCACGGTGGTTCCGTCTTCATCTCTGGCACGTGCTGCAGCCACTAAGGAGGCACTAGGCATTGATGAAATGTCGAAAGACCTCGGTAGCCGTGAGATGCTGGAGAAGGCTAAGGAGCTCTTCTGGTACCCTAGCGAGGTGGATGTGAGCATCCGTCCGGGCTGGTTTTATCACGATTATGAGTCGCCAAAGACACTTGGTGCTATGGCAAATATTTACTTCCAATCGGTGGGGATGAATTCGTCGTTGCTTCTGAATATTCCACCTAATAGAGAGGGTAAGCTGGCCGATGTGGATGTGCAACGTATTCAGGAGCTGGGTCGTTTTGTGCGTCAATTTAATGCGAGGGATGCAGTGAGGGTCTTTAAGCCTTTTACACTAGAGGTTGGCGACTACAAGGAGGTGGAGCTGAATGATGACCAGATGGTCTCAGCTATTTTGCTCCAAGAGGAGATTGCCAAGGGTCAGCGTGTAGAGTCGTTTGAGCTAGAGGCGCTCGTGGGCAATGAGTGGCGGAAGATCGGCAAGGGTACCACAATCGGGTACAAACGGATCATTCTGCTAGAGCAACCGGTGAGGGCGACGAAGCTACGTCTGAAGCTCTTGGAGAGTAGAGGGGTGGCGAATATTAGTCGTCTGGCGGCCCATTGGGTACCAGATATTGAGGAGCTGAGCCTCGCCACTGAGGGAGCGATGATGGAGAAGAAGGGGTGGAAGGTGATTGACGAGCGTCCCTTTACCCTAGAGCTGGACCAGATGGCAGAGATGGAGGGCTTTAGGTATACGCCCAGTGGTGAGGGGGATGAAGTGATTACTCACTATACGCTATCGGGAAGTGCCGATGGCAAGGAGTGGGAGATGCTGAGCATAGGAGAGTTTGGCAATATTCTCAATAATCCTATCCCTCAGTACCAAAAACTATCGGAGCGAAAGAGGGTGAAGTACCTTCGCTTTACAGGGACTAACCACAATGGCAGAGATGTGGTCCCACATATTGATGAACTAGATATTTTTTAAGTAAAAGATGAAGACAAGATATATTGGTGCCCACGTATCGGCATCGGGAGGGGTATCAAATGCAGTGGCGAATGCCTTGGAGATCGGAGCAAATGCTTTTGCACTATTTACCCGCAACCAGCGGCAGTGGTATCCTAAGCCACTCGAGGAGGAGGAGATAGAGAACTTTAGGAGTGCGGTGAAGGAGGCGGGCATTGAGCCGAAGCATATCCTACCCCACGCTAGCTATCTGATTAACCTCGGCAATCCCGACCCGACAAACCTGAAGAAGAGCCGTGACGCCTTCCTAGATGAGATGCAACGGTGTGAGCAACTGGGGCTGACGCTCCTCAACTTCCACCCGGGTAGCCATCTGAAGAAGATGAGTGAGGAGGATTGCCTTGCCCAGATTGCGGAGGAGATCAATATCGCTTTACAGAAGACGAAGGGGGTGACTGCGGTGCTGGAGAATACTGCGGGACAAGGGACCAACCTCGGGTACCGCTTTGAGCATCTGAAGCAGATTATAGACCAGGTGGAGGATAAGAGCCGTGTGGGTGTCTGTATTGATACGGCACACACGCTGGCCGCAGGCTATGATATCCGCACGGAGGAGGGGTATCGGGAGACGATGTATCAGATTGATAAGATTATTGGACTGGAGTATCTGAGGGGTATTCACCTTAATGACTCGCTTAAGGAGCTCGCTAGTCGTGTGGATCGCCACGCCTCTGTAGGGGAGGGGGTGATGGGAATGACGCTCTTTGAGGTGCTGATGCAGGATGAGCGTCTGGCTGATATTCCTATTATCTTGGAGACACCAAACCCCGACCGCTGGGCGGAGGAGATTGCACTTCTACGTACTTTTGCTAAGTGAGATGATCCGTTTACCGAAAGCTAAGATCAACCTCGGGCTGAGGATCCTTCGTCGCCGCCCTGATGGTTACCACGACATCGAGACGCTCCTCTTGCCTATTCCGCTTCGTGATGCCTTGGAGGTATTGCCGAGTGAGGAGGGCATGAAGTACGACTTTGGTGACTGGGGGGAGCCATCGGAGGAGAACCTAGTGGTGCGTGCCTACCATTTGGTCAAAGCAGCTTATCCGGAGGTACCACCTGTGGAGATCATTCTCCGCAAGCGGATCCCTACTGGGGCGGGGCTGGGTGGTGGCTCCTCGGATGCCTCCAATATGCTCTTGCTCCTCGATGAGGTATTCGGACTGGGGATGAGCTATGACGAGATGCACCAGATGGCTACTCGCCTTGGAGCCGATTGTCCTTTCTTTCTGCGTGATGAGCCACAATTGGGCGAGGGGATTGGGGAGCAGCTATCTCCTTTTCCGCTACATCTGGAGGGGAAGGTGCTGACACTACTACACAGCGACCTCCATATATCTACTGCTGAAGCGTATGGTGGGGTGGTACCATCGGAGGAAGGACCAAGTCTCCGTGAGCTACTCTCGCAACCGATAGAGGAGTGGCGAGGGACTTTGTACAATGCCTTCGAGCCACACATCTTTGAGCGGTATCCAGCGCTGGCACACGGCAAGGAGCAGCTTTACCGAGCTGGTGCTACTTATGCCGCGATGAGTGGTAGTGGCTCTACGCTATTCGCCCTTAGCGATGCTCCGCTATCAATATCGGATTGGGAAGGAACTCAACAAACATACACACTATAATACTGACTTATGAAAAAAGCACTTACATTACTCGCACTACTGGCACTGCCACTCCTGGGGAGTGCCCAGAGCGACACCATCACGGTGACTCAGTACAAGGCCCTGAAGCCGCTGGTAGCACGCACGCCTTTTATGGCTGATAGCATCAATGTGCAGGGCAAGAAGTATGACCTTAAGGGACAACTATCGCAGATCTCCCCTATCCGCTTGGATAACCCTCACCTCTCTCTCGTCTCTACCGACGCTGAAGGGTATCTCAAGTGCGACTCTACTTTGGCGAATGGGGATAAGACCATTCAGAGCTACTATCTCTCTATGGTGACCCCTAGCTTTGAGAAAGGGACGATGCTGGTGGAGAGTGACTCTCCTTTCCGTCTTTTCCTTGACGGCACACAGATTGGTTCGTCTGACCAATCGGGGAGCTTTGAGTACCCTTTCTCGCTTTTGCCTAGTGTGGCACACAAAGTGGCCATCCGCCTTCTCTCTAACGAAGGAGGTGCTGCTAAGTATCGGCTGAGGGTGGTGCCTACGAAGGCGGATAGCCAAATCGCTCTTTCGCTAGATGATAAGGAGTATATGAGTATGCAGTATATGCGAACTGGGGAGAGCCTATCGGAGATGAGTGTCTCACCCTCGGGACGATATACTAAGGTGGTGCTCCGCGAGACGGTAAACACGAAAAGCCGGTACAGTGTCTTGCTCTACGACGGCAATCGACTCGTGGCTCGTCTTGATGGCAGTTACCTAGAGACGCAGTGGATGCCCCAGTCTGATAAACTTTGGTTTACCCAAAAGAGCGACACAGGGAAGCAACTCTTGACCCTCGACCCAGCGACACTGAGCGTTTCAGTATTGCACCCTGCGATCCCTGAGGAGGGTTACTTCGTGATGGCTCCAACGGAGGATAAGCTGATCTATATGGTGACCAATGAGGGGCCTAAAAACAAGGGCGTTGTGGAGCGTGTATTGGGTCGCTACGATACCACTGGTAGCTACAGAGATCGAGAGTTCCTCGCCTCTTTTGACCTAGAGCAAGGGCTCTATCAGCCACTCACCTATGGCTGTAGAGGCACTTCGCTACAAAGTGTTTCCAAGGATGGCAAGGAGCTCATCTTTAGCACCTCTCGCCCTACGACTACAATCCCCTTCTCTGAGAACGACTTCTGTGTCTTGAATCTTGAGACGCTACAAGTAGATACGCTCTTTAGTCACGAGACGGATGTGGCCACGCTTTACTACACCTCTGACCCACGCTACCTGCTGGCTTTAGGGACTGCCAATTCGTTTGGAGGCATCGGTCGTAACCTACCTGAGGGAATGGCTGCAAATACCTATGATATGCAGCTATTTCTGTACGATAGGCAACAACGTACCTCCAAGGCACTGACAAAGGACTTCGGCCCTAATGTGGAGAGTGTCAAGGTGCTACCAGACCGCTTTGAAGCAATATTCACGGCGGAGAATCAGGACTATGTATCGCTCTATCGTCTCGACCTAAGGAGTGGTCGTATCACTCAGATCAAGACCACTGAGGAGGTGGTGCGTCGGTTTGATGTAGATAATAAGGGACAAATGATAGCCTACGGTGGGCAAAGTACCATGAATTCCGACCGCATCTATCAGATCAATAATCGTGGGGAGCGTCTGCTCTATGATCTAGCCACTCAGAAGATGCACGACCTAGCACTCGGCACGGCAGAGACGTGGAGCTTTACCATGCCTAATGGCGATGTGGTACCTGGTCGTTTCTATCTACCCCCTAACTTTGACCCCTCTCGCAAGTATCCAATGATTGTCTACTATTATGGTGGTACCTCGCCTACGGCACGCAACTTTGAGGGCTCTTACTCCCTTCCTATGTATGCGGCTCAGGGCTATGTAGTGCTAACCCTTAACCCAAGTGGTACCACTGGTTGGGGACAGGAGTATGCCGCTCGTCACCTCAATGCGTGGGGTAAGCGGACGGCCGATGAGATCGTGGCTTCGGTAAAAGGTTTCTGCGAGAGCCATCCTTATGTCAATGCCGAGCGAATTGGCTGTGTAGGGGCTAGCTATGGTGGCTTTATGACCCAGTATCTACAGACGATTACCGACCTATTTGCTGCTGCAGTGAGCCACGCTGGTATCAGTTCCATTGCTTCCTATTGGGGCGAAGGTACATGGGGAATCGGGTATAGCACCGTGGCTAGTTACGGTAGCTATCCTTGGAATAATCCAAAGCTCTACACCGAGCAGAGCCCGCTTTTCCGAGCTGATAAGATCAAGACTCCGCTCCTCTTGCTCCACGGTACAGCCGACGTCAATGTACCTATCGGTGAGAGTGTACAGATGTACAATGCCCTCAAGATACTGGGCAAAGAGGTAGAGTTTATCAAGGTCTATGGCGAAGACCACGGCATCTACGATCCTGAGAAACGATTCCTCTGGATGCAAAGTACCATGGCGTGGTTCCAGAAGTGGCTGAAGGATGACCCCACTTGGTGGGACACCCTCTACCCGGAAGTACACCTCTAGAGACTGTTGCACGAAGGCGATCTGCGGCGTTGCTTTCGGAATTCGGGCTCGGTCACGTACGTGAGTACGCTCCCAGCACCCTCATCCTCAGCGCCTTGCATCTCATCCTTCGTTCAAAGTCTCAGCACATTTGAATTAAATATGAGAGAATGGCACTTCGTGCAACATTCTCTTCTAATCACAGGACCTCAAACAAAGAAAGCACCCAATCGGGTGCTTTCTTTGTTTAATCCTAGACTTGGTGATCCAACTTGTCCGATAAGAGAAACCGTCACCGGATAGACTCTAAAAGCGGGTAGTAGAGCCACCACCGCCCGACATTCCACCGCCAAAACCGCCACCGAAGCTACCACCGCCTCCGAAGCCCCCTCCGAAGCCTCCACCGACGATTGGGCCAACGCCTCTTTGACGAGGATTGGAGAAGCGAATCACATCTTTATTATCGTAGTTGCAGTATTCACAGTGATAGCGACGAACTACCATATTGCTACGCTCTTGTTGGGATAGCAGTTTGTAACTCTTGGTGCCACATCGTGGGCATCGCTGGTATCCGCTGAGTGAGTTGCTGACGCCCACAGCACGATGGTAGCTGCAGGCTGAGCACTGGTAGAGGGTGTAATTGACCGAATGAAGGCGTTGCTCCGTGGCTTGTGCTGCGGAGAGTAGCGGTAGATTTTCAGGTGATACAATGGCACGTACACTCCCCTTTGTGTGGCACTGCGGACAATTGTGAAGCTGTCGGCGAGTACGCCCTCTTAGGATCCAGTAGAGCGGCAGTAGGAAGATGAGTGCGGGGAAAATAAGCCACTGCCACATCTGTTTGGGCAGTGAGAAATTGTGGCTCAGGAGTGACGACCTAAGTGCTGGCTCCTTTAGTCTGCGCCAACGGGTCCAAAGCCCTCCGCCAAATAGTAGCCCCACAAGGAGAGAAAAGCCGATATAGCCCCAGAGCAGACCTCCAAGGGCTTCCTGCTGCTCCTCCTCATAGCCGTATTGCCGATTGCCGTCGTTGCGTGCCTCATACCCCTCAGTGAGTAGCTCATCAATCGCCCCTATCATCTGTAGAAAGCCTTCGGCATCTCGCCCCTCCGATATAGCCGGAAGTAGGTAGCGATTAGTCAGTCGCTTGGTGGTGATATCGGGGAGTGCCCCCTCTAGTCCGTAGCCTGTCTCTAGGCGGATGATCCGCTCTCCTTTTCTTCCGAACTTGTAGAGGATCAGTAGCCCATTATTATCCTCCCGCTTGCCAATACCCCAAAGCTCAAAGAGCTTCACGGCAAAAGACTCCGGGTCATCATTCTCTATCCCAGGTAGCACCACCAGCACCACCTCCACCGTATGCTTCTCCCGAAGTTGGTAGAGTGCATCGTCGAGAGCGACGCGATCTTCGGGTGAAAAGTACCCCTCAGGGTCGCTCACAAAGTGGCGACTATCCTGAAGCTGTACATTGGGTACCTCGCTAGGAGTGTACTCCCTTGCCCAGCTCCCCACGGGGAGAGCCAGCAAGGCGAATAGTATGATGAGCCACCTCGTCTTCATCTTCTTATATTAGAAAGCGACAACCGGTGCCACCTCTGCCCCAGCGATGGATTCGAAGTAGGCTTGTGGCTTAAAGCCAAGAATGCCCGCAAATATATTGCGTGGAAACTTGCGGATATAGATGTTGTACTCCTTGGCTGTCTCATTGAAACGCTGACGCTCAGTGGAAATGCGATTCTCCGTTCCTTCTAGCTGAGTCTGTAGCATCTGAAAGTTTTCATTCGCCTTCAGCTCAGGATATTGCTCAGCCACCACCATCAGTCGTCCTAAAGCTTGTGAGAGGTTATTCTGAGAGGCCATATACTTCTGCAATGCTTCATCGGTCAATTGGTCGGGATCCACCTTTACTTGAGTAGCCTTTGCTCTTGCCTCAATCACATTGGTGAGGGTCTGCTCCTCGTGCGTTGCATACCCCTTCACGGTATTCACGAGGTTAGGGATCAGGTCGGCACGTCTTTGATATTGATTCTCCACCTGGCTCCAGGCAGTACGTACGCCCTCCTGCTTCTCCACCATATTGTTATTGGCCGATATACCATATCTCGCTACCATTAGCACCACGATGCCTATCACCACAATGGTGATGATTGTTCCTTTCTTCATCTCTTTATTCTCTAAATAGTTTATTCACTGATTACGATTTCCTCTCTCTCTATCTTTCGATTGCAGTAGTGGCACTTCAGCACCCCCTCCTGCTTATTGATCACGTGGTACCGACCCTTCATCGGTTCGTTATTGGAGATGCACTTAGGATTGGTGCACTTCACCAGACCATTGATCTCCTCGGGGAGATCCACCTTGATTTTCTCCACCACTTGGTAGTCGCGGATCACGCTGATCACCACCTCCGTAGAGACGAGTGCCAGCATATTCACCTCCTCGGGGGTGAAGTGCTTCTCCTCCACTTTGATAATCCCCTTGCGCCCTAGCTTCTGGCTCTTGTAGTTTTGCCCAATTGTAAAGGGATATTCTAGCTCAAATAGTCGGAGTAGCTTCACCACCTTCTGTAGCTTCTCCACTGGGATATGGTCAATCACCGACCCATTTTTGATCGCTTGTACCCGTAGCTTACCTTTCTCGATCTCTGCCATAGCTTATTACTCTTTTACCTCTATTCCAAGTGCTCTACATATCAGTGCTTCGCGCACAAACATTCCATTCACCGCCTGCCTAAAGTAGTAGGCATTGGGCGTGTCATCTACCTCCTGTGCAATCTCATTGACCCTAGGAAGTGGGTGCAGAATACGCATCGATGGCTTCGCCTGCTGGAGAAGGTTGCAATCGAGGACAAAGGTATCCTTAACCGCCTCATAATCCTCCTCGTCAAGGAAACGTTCCCTCTGCAGACGAGTCATGTAGACAATGTCACTCGCCCCAATCACCTCGGGGGTGAGCTCGTGATAATACTCCGCTGGTATTCCATGCTCCTCACAATACTCCACATACTCTCTAGGTAGTTCCAATTGCTTTGGAGCCACAAAGGCAAAGGAGGGGCGATAGTGCGAAAGCCCTTCAATCAGTGAGTGGACCGTCCGACCATACTTTAGGTCGCCTACCATGGTCACCTTCAGGTCGGTCAGCTTTCCTTGCGTCTTGCGGATAGAGTAGAGGTCCAGCATCGTTTGACTAGGGTGCTGGTTGGCCCCATCTCCCGCATTGATGATCGGGATTCTCGAGACTTCACTCGCATAGAGTGCCGCCCCCTCCAGATTGTGTCGCATCACGATGAGGTCGGCATAGCCCGAGACCATCTGAATGGTATCCTTGAGCGTCTCCCCCTTTACCGAACTACTATTCTTGGCGTCGGAGAAGCCAATCACACGCCCTCCCAGTCTATTCACCGCCGTCTCGAAGCTCAGCCTTGTGCGGGTCGATGGCTCAAAGAAGAGCGTCGCTACCACCTTGCCCTCCAGCAACCGCCTATTGGGATTATGCTCAAATAGCTCAGCGGTATCCAGTATCGCCTCTATCTCGCTCGCCGTCAGCTGCTCAATACTAAAAAAACTACCTCTATTCATACAGCAACTTCTATCTTACTACAATAATATTGTGATCACAATCTGAGCCAGAACCACACGGGCGAACATTCCGAGCGGGTAGACCGAGGCATACGCCACGGTAGGGGTATCCTCCTCTATCTGGTCGCTAATATACTCTAGTGCCATCGGGTTGGCCATCGCTCCGCAAAGGAGTCCGCAGATGGTACCGTAGCTGAGTTTGGAGTATCGCATCGCCAAGATACCGACCAGCAAGGTGGGCAGTACCGTGAGCCCTACACCGATACCGAGCCAAACCAAGCCCGAACCTTCTAGAAGGGTCTCCACGAAATTGGCACCCGACGCTAGCCCTAAGCACCCCAAGTAGAGGGTAATGCCAAAGGTGCGGAGCATCAGATTGGCACTCTGTGTGATGTAGGTGGTCATTCGAAACCTTGGGCCATAAGCCCCAAGAAGTATGCCCACGATGATTGGTCCACCCGCCAATCCTAGCTTGATCGGCATGCTCAGTCCAGGAAGAGCGATGGGTAGAATCCCCACCAGTACTCCTAATGCCATCCCTAGGAAGATACTCACTAGGTAGGGGCTATCCAGAGGCTTCAATTGGTTGCCAATCTCCTCGGCAAGGCGATTGATGCCCTCCTCCTCACCTACCACAGTGATCCGGTCGCCCATCTGTAGGTGTAGCTTTGGATTGGGCACCAAGTCTATCTCGGCTCTATTGACGCGAGTCACCGTCACATGGTACTCATTACGCAATCGAAGGCTCGCCAATGTAGCACCATTAAACTCCCGCTTTGAGACTAAGAGGCGACGCTGTACAAGCTGAGGGCCACGTGCCTCCCAATTCATCGACTCGTGGTCTCGCTCCCGCTCTACTCCAAAGAGGGTCACAAGTGATTGTGCCACCTCCTCGTCACAAACGATACTCAAGCGGTCATGTAGCTCTAGCTTGGTATCGCTTTTGGGCTGAATCACTTCCCCCCTGCGGAGCAATCGAGAGGCGAGGAAATCGATGTGAAAGGCTTGATTGACCTCGGCAAGAGTCTTGCCCACTAGCCCCTTATTCTCTACCACAAAGTCACCCACATGGTGGCGTGCCTCTATCAGCTCAGGCTCCTTCTGGCTGCTCTTCTTAGGAAAGATGAGCTTCAGTAGCTCAAGTACCAGCATCACGCCCACCACGCCAAGCGGATAGGTGATAGCGGTAGCTAGTGCCATATCGCCTAGCTCTCTAGCTAGGTCGGGACTATTGGCATGCATCTGCTCCACCCCTTGTTGTGCTGCAGCGAGTGCTGGTGTATTGGTCACCGCTCCACTCAGCACGCCCATCATATTACTGGCACTATCCACTCCCATCAGCACCAGTACCACCGTACAAAGCAGCCCTAGTAGTACCAGAGCCATACTCCAAGCATTCAATATGATGCCCGTCTTGCGAAGCGATGCCACAAAGGAGGGTCCTACCTGAATACCTAGTGCGTAGACAAAGATGACCAATCCTGCATTTTGGCAAAACTGAAGCATCACAGGGTCCACCAGCACACCTAAGTGGGCTAGAAAGATACCGAAGAAAAAGACACCTGCCCCAGCCAAAGCAAACTTTCCGAGCCTTAGCTTTCCAAGGAAGAGACCTACCCCGCAGGTGAAAAAGATAATTATCAACGTCTGGCTCAGCGATTGCTCGGTCCAAAACGCCTTTATCACATCAAGCATAGTCATTAATAATATATTTACTCATTGCAAATCTACAAAAAAAGAGAGACACACCGTCAATTATCTCCCAAGGTAACCCTTGCCCAAGGCAACTGAGAAACAAGGCGAATAAAACGACGGAAATGTGGTTGCAAAGAGGGCTTTTGCAACCACCTGAAATTCAGCGATATAGAAATTCGTTTGCCGAGATGCAACTAAGCAATTGGTTAGTTGCATCTCGGCATTTGCTTAGTTGCAACTCACCGATTGCTTAGTTGCATCTCGACTTTTGCTCTGCTAGTATAGAGGTTTTTGTGGAGTGTTCCGAGGTGGGGATTGATCCATGTGGTTGCCTTCTTTTCCCCTGATTAGGCAAAGAAAAGGATCTAGGGATAGGACCCTCAAATAAGCAGAGGTAGAGGCGTGTAATCCCGAAGTGTGTAGACTATTCAGATGGGAGGTAAAGGTTTTTTAACACCCCTATCAGAAAGAGCTCAAAGCCATTAGCTATCAGTTGATTATGGAGTGCATGAATTCGTTATTTATTCATTTACAGAGGATTAGCTGTAACTCTTTGTGCTATAGAGGTATGAGGGGTTTCTGTCGATTTCGGGTTTTTTTATCTCGAATTAAATGAGAATATTTGCAGTTGTTAAGAGAATGATTGGTCTCTAGCATCCCATTTCGATTGGTAAGAAAGCCTTCTTTTATGGTATAAATAGGCCAATGATGTAGAAAAGGATGCCCGTAATCGTGATACTATAGCTGCCACTATTGATTGGAGGTATGCTTTTTTGAAGATAGATGTTGATGGAAAGTAGTTTAAGTAGTTCGTGGGGTATTTTTCTCAATGAAATGAGTACCCATCTCTCCAATCCGCGAGAGTTTAATATCTGGTTTAAGCCATTAGAGCCGGTGAGTATGCAGGGTAATGTATTGACTATCCGTGTACCATCGCAAGACTATAGCTATAAACTGGAGGGAGACTACTTCGACCTCTTCAAGGCGGCACTTGAAAAGGCTTTCGGAGAGGGGATCAACCTTAAGTACCTAGTACCGACCGTTAATCCCGCCACTCGTCGTGAGGAGGTAGCGAATACCGTCCGTCAGGAGGAGGCATTTGTGACCCATCTAGATCGCCGTATGCTCTTTGGCAACTTTTATCAAAGCATCTGCAATCGGCTTGCGTATACTGTGGCACAGAGTATTGTGGAGCAACCCGGTGAGACTGCCTTTAACCCCCTCTTTATATTCGGAGCATCGGGGGTGGGGAAGACGCACCTAATGCATGCCATCGGTAATGAACTAGTCAAGAAGAAGCCCGGATATAAGGCGGTCTATGTGCCAGCGCAGACGTTCAAGCGACAGTTCGTGGAGGCGACCATTACCACTAAGAAGCCAGAGCTTTTCTTCAATTATTACCAAAATATCGACCTCCTGCTGATTGATGATATTCAGGAGTTTAGCGAAGCAATTAGCACTCAGAATGCCTTCTTCCAAATCTTTAATCACCTCAAGATGCTAGGGAAGCAGATTGTGATCACCTCTGACCGATGCCCTGCTGACCTTAAGGGGATGGAAGATCGTCTCTACACCCGACTCAAGTGGGGGATGACTGTGGAGATTGAGCGCCCCGATGCGCACTTGAGGAGAGAGATCCTCACTGCCAAGGTGAAGGAGGCGGGGGTCAACATTTCGGAGCAAGTCTTCAATTTTATTGTGAAGCATGCTAAGGATAATGTGCGTGACCTCGAGGGAGCCCTCACCTCCCTGATGGCGAATGCTATCTACTGCAATGAGGAGATCTCTATGGAACTGGCTGAGAAAGTGCTATCGCAGACGGTAGGAGTGGAGGAGCGCAAAATCAATGTGCCAGAAATATTGGAGGTGGTGAGCCGATACTATAATATAGAGGAGTCAGATATCGTTAGTCGCAAACGCAAGCGTGCCATCGTGCAGGCTCGGCAAGTGGTGATGTACCTCTCCAAAGAGCTGACCGAAGCCTCACTTGCTGCCATTGGAGCAGAGATGGGCGGTCGCGACCACTCCACAGTGATCTATGCCGACCGAGCTATTCGTGACCTCCTCGACACCGACACTAAGTTCCAAGCTGAGTTAAAGGAAATCCGAGACCTGCTAGAGGTATAGCCTCTTTCCATCTTAAGGTTTCCCCAAATCATAACGCATCCTCCCCCCAGGGTGCGTTTTTATGTGCTAGCCCAGTGAGTGGACCTTTTCGGATAAGTCGAGTAGTTGCGTCATTGCTCCGACTTGCCCGCCTCGTCCGCCTTGCCCGCCTCGTCCGCCTTGTCCGCCCCGTCCGCCTTGTCCGACTTGTCCGATAAGGTAGCTTTATTCGGTTATTCAAACGCAACTGCTGTAGCCACTAGGGACATATATGAGATAGATTAATATAATTTGGTTATATTTGCCAACTGAATACCTATCTCACGACATTTTGGATTATTTGGCATACAAGAGATTAGGTATCAGCTGGAACGGATATAGATAAATCAATTAAATATAACGAATAACAGATGCAAAACAAAGGTTTAGTGAAATGGACTGCCATTGCTCTTATCGTAATTTGTGCCTACTACCTCTCTTTCTCGGTAGTATCCAATTACTACGAAAATAAGGCAAAGGCTTATGCGCAGGGAGATGCACAGAAGCAGGAGCACTACATTGACTCTCTTTCAATGCAGAAGGTGTGGCTAGGGCATACCCTCAAGGATGTCCGTGAGCGTGAGCTTGGTTTGGGTCTCGACCTCAAGGGTGGTATGACCGTGATCCTAGAGCTCAATGCCTCCGATGTGCTTGAGACCCTCTCCGACAATAGCCAAGACCCTACTTTTAGGGCGGCGTTGGAAGCTGCTCAGGCAAAGCAAGAGCGTAGTCAAAAGGATTTTATCACGCTATTTACAGAGGAGTTTCATAACATTGACCCAGGAGCTCGCCTCTCCGCGATCTTCGGCACCTCTGCTCTTAGAGAGAAGATAAGCACCAGTAGCACCGATGCCGAGGTGATCAAGGTACTTCGCTCTGAGCTTCAGACAGCGATTGATAGCTCCTACAAGGTACTTCGTAATCGTATTGACCGCTTCGGTGTGGTAGCCCCTAATATCCAGAGACTGGAGGGTGGCGACCGTATCCTAGTAGAGCTGCCAGGTGTTAAGGAGCCTGAGCGTGTGCGTAAGCTCCTACAAGGCAGTGCCAACCTGGAGTTTTGGGAGTGCTACCTACTTCCAGAGATTTGGTCGGATCTACAGCGTGCTGATGAGGTGATCCAGAGACTCAATAGCCACAGCCAATCTACCGAGACGGAGGTGGCCAATGCTGAGGAGATCGAAGGCGATTCACTAGCTTCTGATAGCATCAATAACGATGACCAATTGGCTGCCCTTGCTGGAACTACAGCTACTAACGAGCCACAGGCTACTGAGGGTAAGCAGATCACATCTCTATTTAGTCTGCTTCAGCCCAACCTTTATGAGGGCGGACAGCTAGCACCTACTGCTATCGTAGGTATGGCACACGCTTCTGACCGTGATCGGATTGACTCTCTCCTCAACCTCCCACAGGTGAAGGAGGTACTTCCACGCAACCTACAGCTAAAGTGGGGTGTTAAGGAGGTACAGGAGGGCTCTAAGGTATTCCAGCTATTCGCTATTAAGAGCACTCGTCGCGATGGTATGCCAGCCCTAGGTGGTGATGTGGTGAACAACGCCAGCAGTGTGATCGAGAATCAAATGGGTCGCCAGGAGCCAGCCGTCTCTATGACGATGAACTCCGATGGTGCTAGAGAGTGGGCAAGAATTACCAAGGAGAATATTGGTCGTCCTATCGCTATTGTGCTAGATGACGTTGTCTACTCTGCTCCAAATGTCAATACAGAGATCCCTAATGGTCAGTCACAGATCACAGGACACTTTACAGTAGATGAGGCGGATGACTTGGCAAATACCCTTAATTCGGGTAAGATGGCAGCCTCTATCCGTATCGTCCAGGAGGACGTAGTAGGCCCTTCGCTAGGTCAGGAGGCTATTAAGGCAGGATTTATCAGCTTTGTGGTGGCACTGATTCTGCTGATGATTTATATGTGTCTGATGTATGGACTATTGCCAGGCTTGGTAGTAGACGTGGCACTCTTTGTCAACTTCTTCCTCACCATCGGTATCCTCGCTTCGCTTCATGCGGTGCTTACCTTGGCGGGAATTGCAGGTATGGTGCTGACCCTGGGTATGGCAGTGGATGCCAACGTGCTGATCTTTGAGCGTATCAAGGAGGAGCTTGCATCGGGCAAGAGCATGAGCAAGGCCATCGAAGATGGTTATGGCAATGCTTTCTCAGCCATTATCGACTCCAACGTTACTACGATCCTCACCGGTATCATCCTCTACTACTTTGGTTCGGGACCTATCCGTGGATTTGCTACCACGCTGATCGTGGGACTTATCTGTTCGTTCCTAACCGCTGTATTCCTCACCCGAATATTCTTTGAGAGAAGAGCACAAAAGGGCAAGATGGAGGGGGTAACCTTTACCACTAGTATCTCACGCAACTTCCTTACCGATCCTAAGTTCGACTTTATTGGCAAGAAAGCAACTGGTCTAGGCATCGCAGCAGCGATCCTAGTAGCAGGAGGTATCGCACTAGGTGTATGGGGATTGAATACTGGTATCGACTTTACCGGTGGTCGTAACTACATTGTGAAGTTTGACCAACCAGTTACTACCAGCGAGGTGGCTTCGCTCCTCAATGATAACCTTGATGGCCATGTAGGGGTAATTAAGATCTCTACCGACGACCAGGTGCGTATCTCTACCAACTACAAGATTGATACCAACACCCCTGAGGTAGATACAGAAGTGGAGACACTTATCTATGAAGGACTCAAGCCACTACTTGGTGATGGGGTGACTATGGATCAATTCACAAAGCACTACATCCAGAGCTCACAGAAGGTAGGTGCCAGCATGGCTGATGATATCAAGACAGGTGCACTCATCGCAGTGATCTTCTCGCTGATTGTGATGGCACTCTACATCTTGATCCGATTCAATGATATTGCCTTCTCAATTGGTGCCTTTGCATCAGTTACCTTCACCACTCTTTCGATCATCTCGTTCTATGCTTTGCTATGGAAGGTGATGCCATTCTCTATGGAGGTCGATCAAACGTTTATTGCGGCAGTGCTTGCAATTATAGGTTACTCTATCAATGATACCATTGTGGTCTTTGACCGAATCAGAGAGTATCTCCGTATGTACCCCAATAGAGAGCGTAAGGAGCTCTTCAATTATGCACTAAATAGCACCCTTTCACGTACGTTCAATACCAGTATCAGTACGTTGCTAGTGGTACTTATCATATTCCTATTCGGTGGGGCAAGCATCCAGAGCTTTACCTTTGCGATGCTACTCGGTATCATCTTCGGTACCTTTGCCACCCTATTTGTGGCTACACCGATTGCACATATGATTAATAATAAGAAGTTTGAGAAGGCGAAGAAATAAGCCTCATCACTTCTAAAT
>NZ_HF988922.1:0-772 GCF_000435035.1 Porphyromonas sp. CAG:1061
GGATGGTATCGCCAATCCCTTCCGCTAGTAGGGCACCAATGCCAATAGCACTCTTGATTCGCCCATCTTCGCCATTACCAGCTTCGGTAACTCCTAGGTGCAGTGGGTAGTGCATGCCAGCTTGGTCCATTCTCTCGATAAGTGCTCGTACCGTCTCGGTCATCACAAGAGGATTGGAGCTCTTGATGGAGATGACCACATCGTGGAAGTGAATGCGATGGCACACCTCGAGGTACTCCATACAGCTTTCGACCATACCACTAGGGGTATCGCCATACCGGCTCATGATCCTATCGGAGAGGGAGCCGTGATTAACACCTATTCGGAGTGCGGTGTGGTGGGCTTGGCAGTGGCGGAGGAAGTTTTCAAAATTGGATTGAAGGGCCTCTACCTCTGCTTGGTACTCTTCGTCGGTGAAGTTGATCTTCTGAAACTTTCGGGCGGGATCGTAGAAGTTGCCTGGGTTGATGCGTACCTTCTCTACATGGAGAGCCGCCTCGTATGCCGCTCTTGGGTTGAAGTGAATATCGGCCGAAAGAGGGACCTTAGCCCCTTTTGCCCTGATCTCTGCCTCAATGGTACCGAGTGCCTTGGCTTCTTTGGTGCCTTGGGCGGTGAGGCGTACTAGCTCTGCACCTGCTTGCTCTAGTCGAAGAATCTGTGCTACCGACGCCTCTATATCATTGGTATCTACATTGGTCATCGATTGTATCACGATGGGGGCATCGCCTCCTATGGTAATATTGCCAATGTGGGCGGGAGTGGCCTTGCG
>NZ_HF988922.1:795-1040 GCF_000435035.1 Porphyromonas sp. CAG:1061
CTTGCGTCTATTGTATTTCATCTTGTTTCTGAATGTTAAGTGTTGGTTGGTCTAATGGAATTGGTTGGGCTGTGGGTGGAAGGGCTGCTGGAGTGTCGAGTACAATAACGGTGCCTGGCACTATGCCAAACATTTTATGAAGTAGCTCTCTTGCCTCTGCCTTTGCCCTTTCTGTAGTGCCATCTTGACGGAGGTCGCTCTGGAGCTGTCGCATGGCTCTTCTTTTCATCTCATTTTCATCTGCG
>NZ_HF988922.1:1083-2740 GCF_000435035.1 Porphyromonas sp. CAG:1061
GCACCGAAGATGCGGGTGGCGATGTTGTTGCCCCATACGTCGTAGACGGTGAAGCCATTTTCCTCGTGCTCTAGTATCTGCACCTGTGGCTCGGGGAGTACCAGATAGATGGTATCCCCTTGGATGGCTTGCTGTATATTCTCTACATCAAAGGAGATGCGTGCGCGGTAGTGGCCGATGCCGAATGCCGAGACCCCTTTGCCTTTGTAGGTGATGGGAACGATTCGCTCGCCCTCGATGGTGGTGAGCCGAACCATCTCGCGTAGGTCGCTTGCTACGGAGAGAAATATCTCGGGCTGCTTCTCGCTCTTTGCTCTTTTGGGAAGAAAAAGGAAGAGCAATAGGGCTATGACCCCTATGATGATGAGGGCTAGAAGCCACTTAGTTCGCTTTTTCATAGGACTGTGTAAATCTAATCTCTATCTCTTCGTACCCTCGTGCCCTTAGGATGCTGGTGAAGTAAGCTTGGGCCTTGCTTTGTGCCTTGGTCACTAATTCTTGATATTTGGGTGTGCCGGGGCGAATGTTTTGCTTGGCGAGTACCACCGCTTGTCGCTGCATATTTTGTCGCTCCTCACTGGTGATGGACTTTTTATTGCCATTGACCCGCTCGTGGAGCAATTTGAGGGTGCCACCTCGCCCGATGGGCTCTACCTCGATTGGGGGGAGGGTGAGCTGGATGGACTTGTTCTCCTGATCGTATTGGAGGTCGCTATCTTGCAGGTCGTATAGGTTGATGTAGGCGATGGTGTAGAAGTCGAAGGAGTAGATGCCTATGCGGTCGCCTATCTCAAATAAACTGCTGAGGTAATCGGCTGCCTCCTCAAGTGAGCGGATACTCTCCAGACTCTTTTGGTCGGAGGAGATAACGAATATCTCTTCACTACGATACTCCACCAACTCAAGTTTGCCCACCTCTCGTAGTTCATTTGGCTGTATGACCTTCCTCTCCTCCTCGGGCTTGCAGCTGAGGAGTAGTGTTAGTAGCAGTAGTATCTGTAGGGGTATATATCTCATAATACTTCTCATTATTCTCCTACAAAGATAATAAATATAGCTGAGCTACCTATTTTGGAGGGTGAGCTAGCATATTGGGGTGGTGTGGTGTACGGCGATGGGAGTTATTTGGTGGTTAGCTTTGTGAGGGCTGTGTATGCTTTGCCTATGGTATCAATGCCCTTTTTGATAGAGATGGTTCGCTTTCCGCTTTCCTCCTTAAATTGGAGGTCTCTTCCCCATGCTGTGGCATTGGAGAGGATGGTGGAGAAGATAGGGCTTCGGTAGTAGGAGCTATTGTTGTCCGATACCAAGTAAAGCTTTAGGAAGCCTTGTCTATGGGTTACTCTTTCGATGCCACTCTCTTTGCACAGCATGCGGAGCTCTACCACCTTTAGGAGTTCCTCGGCTTCCTTTGGAAGTGGTCCGAATCGATCCTCTAGGCGCTGGCGATAGTGGAGAATGTCTTGGGGATTTTGGAGGGACTCAAGCTCTCGGTAGAGATTGATTCGCTCGTTGTCGCCTGGGACATAAGTCTGCGGGAAGTAGGCCTCGGCGTCGGTCTCTATGGTAGTTTCGTAGACGTAGCTTCGCTTTTGGATAGGTTCTCCTTGAAGGGTTAATACTTCATCAAACTCACTATCCTTGAGCTCCATAACCG
>NZ_HF988923.1:0-1261 GCF_000435035.1 Porphyromonas sp. CAG:1061
GATAAATTTGCGTGAAGTGTTTGGTGAAATGAAATAATTGTGTACCTTTGCTCGCAGATAGCTACTTTTGCTATCACGATTAAAGGATTTATCAATAGGAGCTAGATGATACACCAGAGTGTACAGATGATGGATATGATGATGCGAATGTCTATGATGATGTTCGCCGATTCGTTGTATCCTGATAGTCCATTCTGACCGTGTAGATAGAAATATATACCTATAGAGGGCTGCTGGTACGACGATATTCAACGCGTACCAGCAGTTTTTTTATACCCAATAGTCAACTAATAACTTAATCAGATATCAATAAGCATTATGAGTAATCAAAGCAAAAATTTCGCAACACAGGCACTCCATGCCGGCTACAATCCAAGTGATAATCAGTTTGGTTCGGTAGCAGTACCGCTCTACGACAATACCGCCTACGTCTACAAAGACAGTCAGTATGCGGCCGATGTCTATGCCCTCAAGGTGGAGGGGCCGATCTATACAAGGCTCAATAACCCTACTACCGATGTGCTGGAGCGTCGCATAGCAGCGGTAGAGGGCGGTGTGGCGGCTGTTGCCACCTCGTGCGGTCAGTCGGCCATCGCCACCACGCTACTCTCCCTCCTCAAGTGTGGCGATCATATCGTGGCGAGTGAAAGCCTCTATGGCGGTACCTTCAACCTCCTCACCAGTACCCTTCCCCGCTACGGGATCCATGCCACTTTGGTCGATGTAGAAGACCTAGAGGCGGTGCGTAAGGCGATAAAGCCTGAGACCAAACTGGTGCTGGCTGAGGTGCTGGGCAATCCTCGGCTCAATCTGCTTGATGTGCCTGCCCTGAGCACAGTGGCGCACGAGGTCGGCTTACCCCTCTTTGTGGATAACACTTGTACCGTGGGGCTTTACCAACCACTCTCTAAGGGAGCCGATGTGGAGTTCCTCTCCCTTACCAAGCTAGTTTCGGGTAATGGTACCACGATGGGCGGTGCGGTGATCGATAGCGGTCACTTCGACTGGGGCTGTGGCCTTTTCCCCGACCTCTCAGAGCCCAATGACTCTTACCACGGTCTCTCGTTTAGTCACGCTTTTGGCAAGGGGGCATTGATCGGTTGGCTCCGTGCGGTAGGTCTGAGAGATATCGGCACCTGCATCAGCCCTTACAATTCGGCTCAGATCATCAAGGGACTGGAGACCCTTTCCCTCCGTGCGGTACGTGCCTCGGAGAGTGCTCTAAAGGTGGCGAAGTGGCTTGAAGCCCATCCTTTGGTGG
>NZ_HF988923.1:1323-3866 GCF_000435035.1 Porphyromonas sp. CAG:1061
GCTTATCAGCGGGCGAAAGAGACCTTGCACCGTGGAGCGGGCGTGTTGCTCACCTTTGCCCCTAAGGGCGGGTACGAAGTGGCAAAGCGACTGGCGGAGCGGACGGAGCTCTTCAAACTAGTCGCCAATATCGGAGACTCTAAGTCGATCCTTATCCACCCCGCCAGCACCACCCATGCACAGCTTACAGAGGAGGAGCGAAATAGCATCGGCGTGAGTGATGACTTGATTCGTATCTCCATAGGATTGGAGGAGGCGGAAGACCTAACGGCCGACCTCGATAACGCACTCAATAAAGCACAGAAAGCATGAAACTATTCTATCTCTCTATCTCCAATTTTGTCACCCACCGAGGTGTAGAGCTCGAGGAGGTGGTGCTGAGCTACGAAGTAGCCGGCTGCCCACTCGGCACCGCCCCTATCGTATTGGTCTGCCACGCCCTTACCGGTAATTCTTCGGTCGCTGGACCTACCGGCTGGTGGGCAAGTCTTATCGGCGAAGGGCAGGGGATTGATACCAGAGCCTACACTATTCTGAGTTTTAATATCCCTGGCAATGGCTATGACGGCAGACTCTGCTACAGCTTTGATGCCTTTGACTTGAAGGATGTGGCACGCCTCTTTGTAGCGGGGGTGGAGCAACTGGGGATTGAGCAGATAGAGATCGTGCTAGGGGCCAGTATGGGTGGGGCATTGGTATGGCAGATAGGTGCTTTGATCCCCGATAAGTGCCAGCAGCTGATCCCGATTGCTAGCCATTATAAGGCGAGTGATTGGCTCCTAGCCCAGACCGAGGTGCAGCGCCTCTTGCTTGAAGGACCGAAGCCACTGGAGCATGCACGCATCCACGGGATGCTCTGCTACCGAACCCCTCAGTCGCTCAACCACCGCTTTTCTGGAGAGCAATGTAGTGATGGTACGCCTAAGATTCTCGATTGGTTGCACTACCATGGCAAGGCATTGGCAGAGCGATTTCAGTTGCATGCTTATCAGGTGATGACCTATCTCACCAGCACGATTGCTGTGGCACAGAGGGCTGAGGAGCTACGTTTCCTTAGGGAGAAAGTGAGCATCGTGAGCATCGATTCGGACCTGCTTTTCCCACACTATGAGGCAGAGGAGACGGCAGCCACGCTAGGGGTACCCCTTTATACGATTCATTCGGAGCACGGGCATGATGCCTTCTTGATGGCTTATGACCAGCTCACAGAGATTATCCATGATATACTATTGAATAACGAAAACCAACATTATGATAGCAACGAAGATAGGTGAGCATCCGCTCACAGAGCCAATAATACCTTATAGTAAGATAGCCCTAACCCCCTCCTTCCACCGAGCCACAAGGGAGAAGCACTTTTTGGCACACGATGAGGTACCCAAGGTCTACCTCGCAGTGGTGGGGCACGGCACGGTGGGGGGAGCCCTACTGGATCAGATTGTGTCGCAAAGGGAGGAGCTGAAGCAACGGAAAGGGGTGGACTTGGTGGTCTTTGCCGTAGCCAATTCACGGAGAACTCTCTTCTCAAAGAGGGGGATCGGTGCCTCGTGGCGTGAAGAGGTAGCAACGGCCGAAAGGAGTGCGGATAGTGTGCGGGAGATTATTCACTATGCAAAGCGGGAGCAGCTACAGCATCTGATATTTATTGATAATACCTCTTCCGCCGAGATCGCTAATCGATATACGGAGTTGGTTCGGGCTGGCTTTCATCTTGTGAGCTCTAATAAGGTGAGTAATGCACAGCCGATCCAAGGGTACAGGGCACTGCGGGAGACGCTAGAGCTCTACCACAAGAGCTATCGCTACGAGACCAATGTGGGGGCGGGGCTTCCGCTGATCGATTACCTCCAATTGCTTCACCTATCGGGCGATAAGATCACCTCAATTAGAGGGCTATTCAGTGGGTCGCTTGGCTTTATCTTCAATGCCTTAAGTGAAGGAAAACCCTTTGGAAAGGTGCTCAGGGAGGCAGTGGCAAGTGGTTTTACGGAGCCCGATCCTCGGATAGACTTGAGTGGGGTGGATGTGGCTCGTAAGGTGCTTATCTTGGCACGCGAATTGGATCTGCCTTTCAACTTAGAGCAGGTGGAGGTGGAGAATCTGGTGCCCCGCTCTTTGCAGAGTGCGTCTTTGGAGGAGATGTGGACAGCTCTACCCGACTTCGAGGCCCATATCTCGGCACTCACAGCGGTGAAAAGGGGCGAAGTGGTGAGGTATGTGGGTACTCTCCAGATGCCTGATGGATACCGGCCAGCCCGTTTGCAGTGCGGTTTGCAGCGGTTGCCCGCCCATCATATCCTTGCTCAGGTGCCAGGGGCAGATAGTTGCTTTGAGATCTATACCGAGAATTATGGTTCACTCCCCATTGTGATCCGTGGTGCCGGTGCCGGTGCTGCGGTCACCGCCCAAGGCGTCTTTGGGGATATCCTCCGCACCGCCGAGGTACTTTTTAACTGACAGTAGGCTAGGGAGATGCCCTTCTTCTAGCCATATTTTATCTCCTAAAACAACGTCTTAGATCATCATGTGCAACAGCCTCAGAG
>NZ_HF988924.1:0-1479 GCF_000435035.1 Porphyromonas sp. CAG:1061
CGACTAGGGGCTATGATCCGTCTGACCTTCCACGAGGGGGAGGTCATTCATGATAAGATCTTTCTAATGCGTAACCCAGGATTGAAGCCGTATAATTACTTGGATAAGTAGGAGGAAAATAGTATCTTTGCACGCAGTGATGAGGGGGCTTCCCCAAATGAAGCAAACTCTCATCCCAAACGGTAATTATCCATTTAATAACTATAAACGTATGAATACTAAAAAACTTGCACCAATGATTCTTGCATCAGCCATCCTCTTAATCGGAGGACTTTCTTCTTGCAAGAACAGTGCACTTGATGCTCCTGTGGCACTTAACAGCAGCAACACCACTCTTGTGGCCAACGACGCTACTATTATCGGTTCTCTTGAGAGTGACCGTCTGGCACTTATTGACCTATACCAAGCCCTTGGTGGTGAGGAGTGGTTTAAGAGCAGTGGCTGGTTATCTGAGGCTCCAGTAGCAGAATGGGAAGGTGTCTCTGTAGCAGAGGTGGCAGGGCAACCACGTGTGGTGGCTCTCTACCTAGGAGCTAACAACCTTCAAGGCGAGCTTCCACAAAGCATCGGCAAGCTCACCGCCCTCAAAGCCCTCCACCTACAATATAATAGTGGGATCAAAGGGGAGATCACTGATGGCATCTACGACCTAAAGTCGCTCCGCTCATTGCGTCTTGGGTACACCTCGCTGACAGGTCTCCTTTCTGATAAGATTGGACAACTCTCACAGCTAGATACCCTCGACCTACGCACTAGCCCATACGAGCTTACTTGCACTTGGGACGGCAATATGGAGAGTGCCAAGGATCACAAGCCTAATAACTATCGACTTACTGGCGAGCTACCTAAGACCATTGGTGCCCTTAAGTCACTTACAGTGCTGGATCTCTCTCACCAAAACCTGAGTGGCGAGCTACCTAGCAGTGTCGGCGACCTTGCCAACCTCAAGTACCTAGCTCTCTATGGCTGTAACTTTAGTGGGGTACTTCCTGAGAGTCTTGGTTCGCTTGGTCAGCTCGAGTATCTATCACTTGGCGACAACCACTTTACTGGCAATATCCCTGCTAGCATCGGCCAACTCACCAGCCTTAAGGAGCTTTGGATGAGCAACAACCGCCTATCGGGAGAGATTCCAAGCTCACTTGGTCAGCTCGAGAATCTACTACAGCTAAGCCTGGAGCGCAATCAGCTTACTGGAGAAATTCCAACAAGCCTCACCAAGCTTCGCAATCTACACACTCTATACCTTGGCAGCAACCGACTATCGGGAACTATCCCTAGCGGGCTAGCAGGTGCAGAGCAACCAGAGCTTTTCTGGGTAGACCTTAGCAACAACAACCTTTCGGGTCAGCTCCCAGAGAGGGTGCAAAAGAAGGGTGGCGACTACACTATCTATGTAGTTTCGGGCAACCGCCTCACTGGCTCTGTGGCAGAGGCATACCTTGCCTTTCCAAAGACACTAAAGCACCTACTCCCTCA
>NZ_HF988924.1:1552-3160 GCF_000435035.1 Porphyromonas sp. CAG:1061
TTGCACGAAGGCAATCAACCTCGTGCAGCAGCCATTATTCAATAATCATCATTACAATATCCAATAGACAAAATGAAAAAGATCATCCTTACAACATTCCTTTCACTGGGACTGATGTTGGGCCTCACCTCGTGCTTTGGCGAAGACCAAACTCCTAAGTACAAAGAGAGTAAAATAGAGGTAGAAAACACCTACAGCATCTTAAAAGTATATCCAGAAAACGAGCTACCAAAGGATGGCATCGTGGATCTGAAGCGCATCACCGAGGTGGATGCGGAAGTCTTTGCCGGGTATAAGGGACTTAAAGAAATCACCGGTAAGCGCCTGCAGAAGATTGGGGCAAAGGCATTTGCTGGCTCGGGACTTCTCAAGCTCACCATTGGAGAGGCTATCCCCGTGATTGCAGAAGATGCTTTTGCCGAGACAAGCGAGGAGAAGGAGCTATTTGTACCCGAAGGCAAGGAGGAGCAATACTATCTCCTAGCTCATACCCACCACTTTATCTCAATCAATGGGGTAAAGATTCCACAAATCACAGTGACTGAGGGCGTCTTGACCCTTTATCCCGCCTATCTGCTTCAGGAGGAGATCACCCTTCCAGAGACAGCTACCACGATTGGCAAGGAGGTATTTGCTTCGCAAGAGGTGCTAAAGAAAGTGCACGCACCATCTATCACTAAGATAGAGGCCGGTGCCTTCAAGGGAGCTACGGAGCTTGTAGAGGTAGAGCTAGGGGCAACGATCCCAGAGGTGGCAGAGGATGCCTTTGCCGACACGCCTATGAGCAAGGCGCTCATTGTTCCAGAGGAGAAAGCCGATGAATACATTGAGTTTGCCAAGACCTACCAATTCTCTACCATCAATGGCAAGGATGTATATCCACTACCTGAGGGTGTTACAATTGAGGGGAATGTACTGACAAAGATCTCTGGCTCTGTCTCTGTAGAGAAGCTAGAACTTCCACCTTACGTGACCGTGATAAAGATCAATGCCTTTAATAATAGACCTCGCATCAAGGAGATCATCGGTACGGGTGTTGTGGAGATTCAAGAGAAGGGTATGGCTGGTGCGAGACAGACTACTACTGCGATCTTCCCTAAGCTCAAGAAGATTGGGCGAAGTGGGCTCGATGGCTGTAGTGCTCTAGTGAAGTTTGAAGCTCCACTCCTAGAGGAGATTGGTGCAGGTGCCTTTAAGTCGGCATCTAAGCTCAAGGAGATCAACTTCCCACTACTCAAAGAGGTGCCTGTGGATGGCTTCAATGCAAGGTGGAATGGACAGTTGTCCACCGTCATTCTACCAAGTGTCACGAAGATCGATGACAATGGATTCGGCTACCAAGTGAATATTAAGCTGCTCGAATTGGGTAAGACCCCTCCAACGGTTACACCACAAGGCTTTAGCGATGACCTGAAGAGCAAAAGCCCACGACTAGTAGTGCCTGCAGATGCAGTGGAGGCCTACGGAGGTGTAGGAAACAAGTGGCATAAGGATATCTTTGTGGTAGAAGCAAAGAAATAATATGTCTCGGTATACATTTCTAAGTTTATTAGCTTGGAGCTTTCTCGCTGTCGCATGTGGCAGTGGGGAAGCTCCAAGCCCTTTGCC
>NZ_HF988924.1:3190-12597 GCF_000435035.1 Porphyromonas sp. CAG:1061
TGCCCCCTAAGCCCACCCCTCAGGAGGAGCCAGAGAAGCCTACGCCAAAGCCCAAGGAGGATCGGCCCACCCGCCCACTGACAGGGTACGAGGGCTACATGCTCCTCTGTGAGGCAGGGCTCTCCTCGATCATCGTTAATATCCCTGATGGCGTATCGGAGCTCCCTAGTTTGCGATTGTTGGACCGCGATGGGAAGCTACTTGATCGTGATATTTATCAGGAGCTGATCAAGGAGGTACCAGCACTGGCTGTCTGTTGCGAGATGGATCTCTCCGCCTCGTCCAACTACTTTGCACTGATGACAAAGTACGATTTTACCGAGGGAAAGTATGGACCACATACCTCACGGCTCACCATTCTCCGACGGAGCGATCTTAGCCTGGTGAAGAGTATCCCTATCATCCTCCCTTCAAAGGAGTTCAACGAATGGGTCACTGGCTCTTGTACCACCAATACTGGCGACGCCTACTTTGCCCTAAACTCCCGTCGATACCGTTACCTCAATAGAGTTGATAGTGAGGAGATGATCCCCCTTCAGGGGCTTTCCTCTAACTATTTACGGTCTGCTTTTTCATACGAAGATAAGGCGTACTTCGTCTTGAGAGACGACCCTAATATCTACCTATTTAGCAATGGATCCGAAAAGGCAAAGTCGATTCCAATCGCTTCGAAAGGAGGTATCAGAGCCGATAACGCTGCTGGAGACTACCGTGTGCTTACCGATAATGATGGGCGGAACTTCCTTTTCTCCCTCAAGGAGTCGAAGGTGGTTGCTACCTTTTGGACCTCCCCATCGATTGGTCGAGGGAGCTACTATGATACAAAGGAAGGGTACCTCTACTTCACTACTGCCACAGGCTCCGATGCCAAGATGCGTAGCCTATACCGCATCCCACTGAAGCTGGATAACTCCTCTGAGCAATTCCCCGAGGCGGAGCTCTATTTTAGGATCGGTAGCCGTACCGAGTATGATAGTCGCCAAGGCTACTTCCTTACGATCGGTGCAGACCCCTATACACGGAAGCTCTATCTTTCGTGGTTGGATCAAGGGAGGACTGGGCCGGCAGTAGAGAATCGAACCAAGATGTATCAGCTACCGATGTTGGGCAAAGAGGAGACGCTACCAGTGAAGTCACTAGCTCTCTATCATCTACATCGTACCTACAACATCAGCTCTATCTATCACTATCGACAGCTTCCTTAACAAACAAGATCGGTTGGGTGCTGTGAATTGACTTGTTTTTTGTTATCTTTGTCGGAAGAACTGAAACACTTTGTCCAATTCACTAGCAAGCACGTACATTTTAATAATACCGGTATGAAGAAGATAGACGAGATTGATATCAAGATTATCAACATGCTCTCTGAAGATGCACGCAGACCCTATATGGATATTGCAGAGGCGTGTGACCTATCCAGAGCAGCCATACACCAGCGTATCCAGAGACTTATTGGTAGCGGTATCCTACAGGGGTCACGAAGCTGCATCAATTACAACGCGCTCGGATACAAGACCCTCACGTACGTAGGAATCGTGCTAGAAAGAGGATCACTCTACAACACGGTAGTGAAGCAAGTGGAGCAGATCTCGGAAGTGGTGGAGATACACTACACCACAGGGCCGTACACTATGCTCATTAAGCTATACGCAAGAGATAATGACCACCTGATGCACATCCTCAATGACCAGCTTCAGCAGATTGAGGGAGTGGTCTCTACCGAGACACTTATCTCACTCAAGCAAAGTCTACAGCGCCCATTTGTAGTGAAAGAAAGCAACGAAGAGGACGAATAACCCACTCTAGGCAGAGTATAGAGAACAGGTATAAAGGAGAAATAAGGATATGAATTACAATCAAAGAAATGCATTTGAGAGAGATGGAGATCTCCGGTTTGATGCAGATAGTCACACCTACACACATATCGGGAGGATTGAGCCCCTCACATCGGTCACCTCGTTCATTGCCTCCTTTTTCGACCCCTATGACCCTTACTTCTGGATTAATCGCGATGATAAGCTTACCGAACTGCAGAAGGAGCAAAAAAAGCAGGAGCAGGATAGTAAAGGTTATGTCGCACGCAACTTGGGCACCTTTCTGCATACTCAGATAGAGCAAAGCTTCTTGGGCGAGATCCCCGAGAGTAGTATGGACTTAGTACCTGAAGAGGGCGGTATAGGGCGGGCCTATAGCATTGAAAAGGAGATGGAGTACTTCAATCAATTTGTCCGTGACCACCGCTTAGACCCCTTCCGCACCGAGTGGATGATCTATGATGATAAGCATTGGCTAGCAGGGACGCTCGACCTACTGGTACAGGAGATGGATGGCTCCTATACAATGTACGATTGGAAACGGAGCCGACGCATGGGGCGTGAAGTAGACGGACACTTTCAGCCCAATCGGAGTAACTTCCGGCAAAAAGGGCATGGCGTGATAAGCCACCTTGATGACACCCCATTTATCCACGCTGCACTCCAGCAAAACCTCTACGCTGAGATACTAAAACGCAACTACGACATCGAGGTGAGCGATATGTACCTAGTAATCCTGAGCCCCTCTTTCTCTAGATACCATAAGGTAAGGGTGCCCAATTATGAGAACGAAGTGAAAATGATGCTCGACCTTTACTAATCCCCCCTAGAGCAATACGAAAGAAGCACCCCAGCGGGTGCTTTTTTTGTATCCCTTTGCACGAACACCTTTCTCGGACGAAGATTACCCTAGACTCCATTCTCTGACTCGTCCGACCTGTCCGCCCCGTCCGACTTGCCCGACTTCCCGATAAAAAACACCACTGGTAGGGCACCTCTACAAATCTGGAAAATAGTTATCTTTGTGAGGAATAAAGTATTACCCTATAGAGGAATAGAGAGATGACCTATCAAGAGACAACAGAATATCTATTTTCGCAATTACCACAGTTTGAAAAGGAAGGAGCTTCGGGCTATAAACCAGGACTAGAGCGAGTGGAGACCCTACTACAGCTCTGTGGCTCACCCCACAAACAGCTCACCACCCTCCACATTGCCGGCTCCAATGGCAAAGGCTCTAGCAGCACTATGTTGGCGGCTACCCTTGCGGAGAGTGGTCTTCGGGTGGGGCTATTCACCTCCCCCCACCTCGTCGACTTCCGTGAGCGGATTCGCATCAATGGGGAGATGGTATCGGAGGAGTTTGTCGTCCAATTTGTAGAGATGATACGGCAGAAGATGCCACCAGAGCTATCCCCCACTTTCTTTGAGCTCACCACCGCTCTTGCCTTCGCCTACTTTGCGAAAGAGCAGGTAGATATCGCCGTGATAGAGGTCGGCATGGGCGGTCGATTGGATAGCACCAACGTGATACAGCCCTTGGTCAGTCTCATCACCAATGTGAGCATGGACCACGCCCAATACCTCGGCAATACCCTACCCCTTATTGCTGGCGAGAAGGCAGGCATCATCAAGCCACACACCCCTGTAGTGCTGAGCCGAAGCTCTGAGAAAGAGGTGACCGAGGTAGTGGTGGCAAAGGCCAAAGAGCTCCAGGCTCCCCTTACCCTCGCCGACCGAGAGGAGGAGATATTGATGTACCAATCACTTAAGATTGGATACAAGGTAACCACCGCCCACTTTGGCACCTTCACCCTACCGCTAGGAGGGGAATATCAGATCGAAAACCTTGGGGGTGTGCTACAGGTGCTGCTACTACTCCGCACCAAGGGATATGAGATTGAGGATACCGCCTTGCACCAGGGGTTGCAGAGATTAAGTCACTACGGACTGAGGGGGCGATTGGAAGTGATTCAGCAGACCAACCCCACTATCGTCATTGATACAGGGCACAATCCCGATGCCTGGCAACACCTTGCCCCCACCCTACAACAGTGGCAAAAGGAGGGCGGTCTCGTGATGCTCATCGGTATGGCGGGCGATAAAGATGTGCCCCACGTGGTAACCCAATTTCCTTTGGAAGCTCACTATATCTTCTGCCAAGCCCACACGCCACGAGCCCTTCCTGCCACAGAGCTCCAAGCTCTTGCCAAGGCAGTCGGTGTCACCCATAGCGAGGTGATCCCCGACATACACGAGGCGTACAAAGTGGCGATACAGAGAGCTAAGGAGCTAGGTGCCGAGACCCTTTTTGTAGGTGGAAGCAACTACGTCATTGGAGAATTACTCACCCATTAATGCATAACACTATGAAAAAACTACTCACCACACTGCTATTGCTTTTGGCTACCACACAAGCCATCGCCTGCACCACTGCTGTGCTATCAGGTCGCTTCACCAAGAATGGGCGACCAATGATCTGGAAACTCCGCGACACCGAAGCGTACGACAATCATATGCAACGCTTCGAAAGCCCCCTCGGCTACTATGTCGGTTTGGTCAACGACTCCGACACCCTTGGCCTACAGGTGTGGGGTGGACACAATAGCCACGGCTTTGCCATTATGAATAGTGCCTCCTTCAATGTCAACCACGGCTATACTGGCGATTACATTGATCAGGAAGGCGTGCTGATGAAGCGTGCCCTCGCCGAGTGTCGCAACCTCACAGAGTTTGAAGCACTCCTCAATGCCCTCCCCCGACCTATGGGATTGGCGGCCCATTTTGGAGTCATTGACGCCGAAGGGGGTGCAGCGTTTTACGAAGTGAATAATGAGACTTGGACCAAGTTTGATGCCAATGAGGCTCCCGAAGGGTACGTTCTTCGCACCAACTTTTCCTATACCGGCACCGAAGACGAGGGGTATGGATATGTCCGCCTCCGCTGTGCAGCTAATCTATTCACCCCTCTAAAGCCAGGAGAGGTGACTGTAGAGCTACTTGGCAGTCGCTTGAGCCGCTCCATGTACCACGGTCTGATGGAGATAGACTATCGAGAACTGGCAGAGGAGGGGCAGCTCCCTAGTCGCAGCGGATTTGTTGATTCCGACGACCTCATCGCACGCTATGATACCAGTTCAATGATCCTGGTAGAGGGGGTAGCCAAAGGCGAAAACCCTGAGCTCACCACCTCATGGGTGGAGATCGGACAGCCCTACCTCTCTCCTCTTATTCCCGTGTGGACCATCAACGAAATCCCCGCTGAGCTTCAGAGAGCTACGCCTGATAGGGAGACCATCGCCTCACTAGCCAAACAGCTAAAGCGGGAGAAGCTCTACCCACTTCGCACGGTAGAGGAGAGTCGCTACCTCTATATGCCGCTCATCTACCGCCCCGATGGCACTGGCCTCGCACAGCAATTAGAAGCCCTTGAGGCAGAGTACATCCCTCGCCTACAAGCCAACCACGACCCGCAACTCCAGCAAGAGATGATCCAAAAAGCCCTCCAACTACAACGCCACGCCCTCGCCAAATAAGCATGGTGCCTCTCTGCCAGAACCTTATCGGACAGGGCAGACAAGTCGGACAGGTCGGCAAATGGGACGAGAGTATAGGGAGAAATCAAGTGAAGCACTTGCCAACTTGTCCGAATCGTCCGACTTGCCAACTTGTCCGACTTGTCCGATAAGGTACTTTATCAGACGGCTCGGACACTATGGAGCTCATGGGATATCCTTTAAAAATAGCCCCCTCGGTTTTCCGAGGGGGCTACTCATATATATAAGGTGTATCTTACTTCACGAGGGCGAGAGTATCGCGAGCGATCAGTAGCTCCTCATCGGTAGGCACGATGAGTACTTTCACCTTACTACGGTCGGTAGAGAGGACTACCTCCTTAGCTCTTACACTATTATTGAGCTCCTTATCAATCTCAATACCAGCATACTCCATGTGGTCACATACATACTCGCGGGTGCTAGCTTGGTTCTCACCTACACCACCAGTGAATATGATGGCATCTGCTCCGTCGAGTAGTGCGAGATAAGCTCCCACATACTTCTTGATACGGTGGTCGTACATAGCTAGGGTAAGCTTTGCACGCTCATTGCCCTCGGAGATGGCCTTCTCCAAGTCGCGCATATCGCTAGAGATGCCTGAGAAGCCGGCAACGCCCGACTCCTTATTGATCAATTGGCTCAATCCCTTGGCATCTAGCCCCTCTTGCTCCATAATGAATACGAGTGCTCCTGGATCCACATCACCAGTACGAGTACCCATCATCAAGCCTTCGGTAGGGGTCAATCCCATAGAGGTATCGAGTACCTTACCGCCCTTGATAGCAGTAACGGAACCACCATTACCAATGTGGCAGGTGATGAGCTTTGCTTTGTGGTAGTCAAGGCCTAAAATCTCACAAGCACGCTGGCTCACATAGCGGTGGCTAGTGCCGTGGAACCCGTAGCGACGCACCTTGAGATCGCTATACATACGGTAAGGAAGGGCATACATATAGGCCTCTGGCTCCATACTCTGGTGGAAGGCGGTATCAAATACAGCTACCTGCTTTACGTTTGGAAGAAGCTTGGTGATAGCATCCACGCCCTTAAGGTTGGCAGGGTTGTGGAGAGGTGCCAACACGCTGATCTCATCAACTGCCTTAAGCACTTCGTCATTGATCAATACGCTCTCGCTGAATCTCTCACCACCATGCACCACACGGTGTCCTACTGCGCCGATCTCCTCGTAGCTCTTGATGAAGCTATACTTAGGATTGATCAGGGTATCGAGGATCAGCTCCACGGCCTCCTTTTGGGTAGGCATATTGTGCTCAATAACTACCTTCTCTCCATCAGAGGTCTTGAACTTCAGGAAAGAGTCGGGCAGACCGATCTTCTCTACACCACCACTGGTAATCTCCGACTCATTCTGCATATTGTAGAGCTTATACTTTACTGATGAGCTCCCACAGTTTAGCACTAATATCTTCATAATCTATCTATTTCTTTCTCGTTTACTTATTATTCAATGCGGCAGTTGCCTGGTTGCTGGTGATGGCTACCATGTGATATACGTCCTCTACGGAGCAGCCACGGCTAAGGTCGTTGACAGGCATAGCGATACCTTGGAGGATAGGGCCAATCGCTTCGGCACCACCTAGACGCTGTACCAGCTTGTAGCCGATATTGCCCGACTGAAGGTCGGGGAAGATAAGCACGTTGGCATGACCTGCCACCTTGCTACCTGGTGCCTTGCTGCTACCAGTCTTGAGGTCAAGGGCAGCATCGGCCTGCAGCTCACCATCGATAGCGAGCTCTGGAGCGAGCTCCTGAGCTAGTCGAGTAGCCTCTGTCACCTTATCTACATTCTCATGCTTAGCACTTCCCTTAGTGCTGAAGCTGAGCATCGCCACCTTTGGCTCAATGCCCACTAGGGTCTTAGCCGTTTCGGCACTAGAGACGGCAATCTGAGCTAGCTCCTCAGCAGTTGGGGCAGGCATCACGGCGCAGTCGCCAAAGACGAGGGTACCATCGGCACCATATTGAGGCGCCTTGGTGAGTAGGATAAAGGCACCGCTCACCACCTTGATACCAGGGGCGGTCTTGATGATCTGAAGGGCTGGACGAAGTACGTTGCCAGTAGTGTTTTGGGCACCTGCCACCTCACCATCGGCATCACCCGCCTTGATCATAAGGCAAGCGAGGTATAGTGGATTCTCGGCTAGAGCAGTTGCCTCCTCTAGGGTCATCCCCTTCTTCTTACGAAGCTCATAAAGGATATTGGCATACTTCTCCTTATCGGGATTGCCCTTGGGGCAAACGAGGGTAGCCCCTGTAGCGATGTGTGTGAGCCCTAGCTCCTTGGCTTTCGCTTTAATCTCATCTGGATTACCGATCAGGATAAGGTCGGCTACCCCTTCGGCTAAAATCCTATCGGCAGCACGTAGTGTGCGCTCCTCTAGCCCTTCTGGCAATACGATGCGACGCTTTGCCGCTTTGGCATTGGCCACAATCTTCTCAAGTAGTTGCATAATGCTTTAGTTTTAGTTGTTCGTATGTTATTTATATTTGATCAGTATTAATCACTATAGGCACACAAATTTACCAAAAAAGTGTAACTTTGGGCTATGATGGATGGAATACTCGAACGATACAGGAGATATCTGCAGTATGAGCGAGGGATGTCGGAGCTCTCGATTGTCGCCTACCTCACCGATATAGAGCACTGGCTCACGCTGGAGGAGTGCAATGAATTGGAGGGGGAGGCACTGGAGCAGTTTTTGTGTTCGGTGGATACCCGACGGGCAAGAAAATCGCTCATAAAACTGATGGAGACGCCCGATACCACTCGCAGCGTGAAGCGACGGCTTTCGGCACTCAGAAGTCTCTACGGCTATCTAATGAAGATCGAAAAGGTGGAGCACAACCCATTCAAGGCGGTACAGGTGCCGAAGGATGGGCAGTATCTCCCCACTTTTGTCAATGCCGATCTGCTCACTCGCCATATCGAACGGCTCTACAAGGAGGCGGAGGAGGAGCCGACTAGTGAAGGGAAACGAGTAGCGTGGCAGCGGGCCTTTGTAGTGGACCTACTTTTCCAAACAGGAATGCGTCGGGCGGAGCTATTGGGACTGCATTTGGGGGATATAGATACCACGAAAGGGGAGCTGAAGGTACTCGGAAAACGGAATAAAGAGCGAATTATACCGCTCGGTCCTTTGATTTGTCAGAAAATAGATTTATATTTGGGGTACAGAAGTCCAAAGGTGGAGACAGAGGTCTTTTTACTCAATGACGAGGGCAAGCCAGCCAAGGCAGATTATGTGTACAAAGTGGTGAAGGAGGCACTGGCCCCACTGCCACAATACTCAAGGAAAAGCCCGCATATCCTACGGCACAGTTTTGCCACAGCGATGCTCAATAATGGGGCGGACCTGTTGAGCGTCAAGGAGCTACTAGGACACGACTCTATCTCTAGCACAGCAGTCTACACACACACCACTTTTGAGGAGCTTCGTAAAATGTATAACGCACACCCTAGAAGTAGGGAGTCTAGTAAAGAAAGGAGAACAAACCATGAAGACGAAGGTACAGGCAGTCAACTTTGACATGACAGAGAAGTTGCAGGAGTTTGTAGAGAAGCGTGTCGCCAAGCTAGAGCGATTCTATGCCGAGATCATCGATGCAGAGATCGTCCTCACATTGGAGAAGCCTGAGCAGGCAAATAATAAGAAGGCTCGAATCACTCTCGCAATCAAGGGGCCAGACCTCTTTAGTGAGAAGCAGGCCGATAGCTTTGAGGAGGCAGTGGTAGAGGCGTGTGAAGCACTCGAAAGGCAACTGGAAAAGCACAAGGAGCGTAAATAATAGATACTAAATAGCAAGGTCATAGGCTACAGGGTCACAAGACTCTGTAGCCTATTTTTTGGTGGCTGGAGTGGCCTTGCGGGGGTGCCCTTCTCGGACAAGTCGGACGAGTCAGACAGGTCGGACACCGCCACCTGCTGCGGTGGCTATCTGCGGGGCTAGCTACGATGGCTAGCTGAGGTGGCTGGTTGTGGTGGCTAGCTGCGGGGCTAGCTGGGCGTCCGACTTG
>NZ_HF988924.1:12643-23341 GCF_000435035.1 Porphyromonas sp. CAG:1061
CTGTCCGACTCGTCCGAGAAAGTCCCCCCTCTGATAAAGCCCCCTAAATCTGAGCAGTACCGACGCGGTCTCAAAAGTTTTTAGTAGATTTGTCGGTAAACTTAAAATTAGGGTCAAAGCAAAGCTAGATGAAACAATATAAGACTTACAAGCTACTCTACCTGCTGGTAGCACTCCTCATCTCTTACGGCTGTGCTACGGCACAGAAGGTGGAGCGATACAGTGTGGGAGCGCTCAACGATAATCGAGTAGTCTATGCTCTTCCGCAGACCATTCTCTATCTGCAAGTAACGTCGGAGGTAACGAAGGAGATCCCTGGGGAACTTTCACTCTATGCGGAGCGGTATCTTGGCACTACCAATGCGGTATTAGAGCCGGCACTTAAATACCAGCTCAAGAGTATTGAGGTGGGGGCAAGAGGAGTGGCCGATGAGGAGCAACGCTTCTCCATTGACTTCCGAAAGAATAGCACCGCCACCAATGTATCGCTGACGGAGGATGGGGTGTTGGTGGGAATCAACCTGCAAGAGGAGGTAACCCTCCCTACCCCTCTCGACACTCGTAGCAACGAACTGAGATGGGCGGAGCTGCCTGAGGTGAGGTTTCCACTAGAGTATATCCAAGCCACTACAGCAGCCGCAAAGGCGAAGGTATTGGCCGATAACATCTACCGCATTCGGGAGAGTCGTGACCTAGTAGTGAGTGGCGAGTCGGAGCAACCTTTTGCCGATGGCAAAGCCCTTGAGATAGCGGTGAAGCGACTAGATACTGAGGAGGCAGCCTTCACTCGACAGTTCAATGGGGTGAGACAGTCGCAGGAAATCGTACAGCTTGCGGACCACCTTTCGGCAATGGAGGAGGGGCGCCACGTGGTGGCTCGCTTCTCAACTCGCGAGGGACTACTCCCGGCAGAGGACCTTCGTGGCGAACCAATTTACCTTGAGATAAAAGTGGTGGAGCAGGCACCCCCCCTTGATGAGAAGGAGCAGAAGCGACTAGAGCGTCGTCTCTCCAAGGGGATCGTCTATTGTGTGCCTGGCACGGTGCGTGCCACCATCACCTATCGAGGGCAGGTGCTTGAGAGTAAGGAGGTGCCAGTGGCACAGCTGGGCAACCTCGAGGCGCTCGATATGGTGCTCTTCAATACCAAAGGCCACACCACCTCCGTAGAGCTTTACCCGATGAATGGCGGACTGAAGGAGGTCAAAGAAGTCAACCTATAACAACCTTACAACGAGATAATTATTAACTTAAGTATTCACTGATAAACAAAAACTTCACAACATGTTTAAAGATCATCCTAAAGGATTAATACCAGCGGCCCTCTCCAATATGGGTGAGCGCTTCGGGTATTACATTATGAATGCAGTGCTCCTGCTCTTCCTGGTCTCCAAGTTTGGAATTAGCGACCAGTGGAGTGGGGTTATTTACTCGGTATTTTATGCCCTGATTTACGTACTCAGCCTTGTAGGTGGTGTATTAGCCGACCGCAAGAATAACTACAAGGGAGTCATTATGGCAGGACTTATTGTGATGGCATTAGGATATATCCTCCTCTCCATTCCAATTACCTCTACCTCCGACAACATCAGCTGGCTCCTACCATTTACCTGTGTATCACTTCTGCTGATCGCATTTGGTAATGGTCTCTTTAAGGGTAACCTCCAAGCGATTGTAGGTCAGATGTACGACGACCTTGAGGCAGAGGCTGCCAAGAAGGGTCCTGAGGCACTTCGTATCGCCAAGACAAAGCGTGACTCTGGCTTCCAGATATTCTACGTATTTATCAACATCGGTGGTTTGATCGCTCCATTCGTAGCACCACTACTGCGTAGCTGGTGGCTAGGTCGTAATGGTCTGCTTTATAACGCGGGTCTTCCTGAGCTTTGCCATAAGGTCCTCAATAATGCTGCGATGACAGTAGAGGAGACTGCCAACCTAGCTAAGTGGACAGTAGAGGTAGGTGGTTCTGTACCTACACCAGAGTTCTGCCACACCTACCTTGAGGTATTCAATACTGGAGTACACTACTCCTTTATCGCTTCTGTAGTGGCAATGCTCATCTCTCTCATCATCTTTATCTCCACTCGTGGTCTATTCCCAGAGCCACCTAAGAAGGTACATGTTGAGACTCAAGGTTACACTGCCGAGGAGAAAGCAGCGATGGCAAGCGAGATCAAGCAGCGTATGTATGCCCTCTTTGCAGTGCTTGGAGTAGCGGTATTCTTCTGGTTCTCATTCCACCAAAATGGTCAGTCACTCTCCATCTTCGCTCGTGACTTTATCAAGACCGACGCTATACCACCTGAGATTTGGCAGGCTGTGAACCCCTTCTTTGTGATTGTGCTCACACCTATTATTATGGCAATCTTTGGAGCATTGGCACGAAAAGGTAAGAGTATCTCCACACCACGGAAGATTGTGTATGGTATGCTGATTGCGGCATTGGCCTATATCTTCTTGATCGCAGTATCTGTACACTACGGCTACCCATCTGGTACTGACTTCCGTGCTATGGATGCTGGGACTCAGGCAGCGATGAAGGCAGGTCCTTGGGTACTGATTGTTACTTATTTCTTCCTCACCGTGGCAGAGCTATTTATCTCTCCACTAGGGCTATCCTTTGTATCCAAAGTGGCACCTAAGCACCTTCAAGGTCTCTGCCAGGGCTTGTGGCTCACCGCTACCGCCCTTGGTAACCTACTGATCTGGCTCGGCCCAGTGATGTACAATAAGTGGCCAATCTGGGTAGGTTGGACAGTATTCGCTGCTGTCTGCCTCATCTCTATGGGTATCATGCTCTCTATGGTGAAGTGGCTGGAGAGAGTTACTAAGTAAAAACCAATCTGTAGGTAATGCACAAGCAGAAAGGACTAAACGTAAGGCGGGTACTCCACTTCAATCGGTGGAGTAGGAGTGCCGCTGCCGCCTTTCACTCGGTCGGGAATGTGGTGAATATCGGTCAGCTCCGCACCAACGTGCTGGAGCGGATCGCACCAAAGTCCTCCGCCACCCTTCGCCTACTCAATGCCTCATGGCTGGAGCTATGGGAGCAGAAGGAGGCCGAAGAGTCGGGTGCCGACCCGTGGGAGGAGTCGCTTCTATCGTTGATTACGGTGGTGGCGACTACCGACACCATTGCTGCACTACCTAGTTAGACACTCAATACAAAGATGGGTGCCAAGGCATACATATAGCCTTGGCACCCATCTCTTTTTATAGAATAAATAGATGAATATTGCGGAAAGAATTATCGGGGAAGAACGAATTACCTCACAGGAGGAGCTACTTCGGATAGTCGAAGAGACCCCCCGTGAGGAACTTTATGAGACGTGCCACCAGATCACACGTGCCCTTTGTGGCGATGCATTTGACACCTGCTCCATTATCAATGTAAAGAGCGGGCGCTGCAGCGAAGATTGCCACTGGTGCACTCAGAGTGGTCACTTCAAAACCAATTGCGAGAGCTATCCTGTGCTCCCCTCAGAGGAGGTGCAGGCACTCGCAAAGCACAATGCAGAGGTGGGCATCAAGCGGTACAGCCTTGTGGCGAGTGGCAAACGGCCAACTCGTGACGAGGTAGCCACCTACTGCGAAATGTACCGTGAGATAGACCGAAAGTGCCACTTACATCTTTGTGCCTCCCTAGGATTGGCAACGAAAGAGGCACTGCAATCGCTTCGAGAGGCGGGCTGCACCACCTATCACTGCAATATGGAGAGCGCTCCAAGCTACTTCCCCACCCTTTGCTCCACACATACTCAGGCGGAGAAAATAGAGACCCTACAGAATGCCCAAGCAGTTGGCATGCGACGTTGTAGCGGTGGCATCATCGGCATGGGCGAGAGCCGAGCTCAGCGAGTAGAGTTTGCCCTATTCCTCGCCTCCCTTGGCATCGAGAGCATCCCTATCAATGTGCTCCACCCGATGCCCGGCACCCCACTTCAGAACCAGCCCCACCTCTCTGCCGACGAGATCCTACTCGCCATCTGCATCTTCCGTTTGGCGAACCCAACCGCTTACCTCCGCTTCAGTGGCGGACGGGCACTCCTTAGCACCGAAGTACAAAAGAAAGCACTATATATAGGTATCAACGCCGCCATCACTGGCGGACTGCTCACCACCACCGCCTCCATTGCCGAGCGTGATATGGAGCTATTCGCCAACGCAGGCTACGACACCAAAGCTCCCACCAATTGGGAGATAGAAGCATGAAGATGACTACAGAGCAACTACTCCAATGGGATAGAGACCACCTCTGGCACCCCTATACCTCTACCATTGACCCCCTCAAGGTTTATCCCGTAAAGAGTGCCAAGGGGTGTACCATCACCCTAGAGGATGGCACCCAATTGATTGACGGTATGAGTTCGTGGTGGGCTGCCCTCCACGGCTACAATGTTCCCGAGCTCAATCAAGCGATCACCGACCAGCTACAGCAGATGTCGCACGTGATGTTTGGCGGCTTTACCCATCGCCCAGCGGTAGAATTGAGCCAGCTACTGATTGAGAAGATACTACCCAAAGGGATGGATCAGATATTCTATGCCGATAGCGGTTCGGTAGCAGTTGAGGTCGCCCTCAAGATGGCGATCCAATACCAGCAATCGCTAGGAGAGCATAAGCGTCGGCACTTTGTAGGCATCCGAAGTGCCTACCACGGCGATACTTGGCACGCCATGTCGGTCTGCGACCCCATTACGAGTATGCACAGCTACTTCGCAGGCACCTTGCCAGTGCAGTACTTCGTCCCTCAGCCCAAGAGCCGTTTCGGTGGTACGTGGGACGAAAGTGACCTTGCTCTAATGAAGGAACTCCTAGAGGAGCATGGCGAAGAGATGGCAGCGATCATCGTTGAACCGATCGTACAGGGAGCCGGTGGTATGTACTTCTACCACCCTGAGTATCTTAATCAGCTACGTGCCTTGGCCGACCAATACCATTGCCTACTGATCTTCGACGAAATCGCCACTGGCTTTGGAAGGACAGGCGAACTCCTAGCCACCTACCACACCAACATCCAGCCCGATATCATCACCATCGGCAAAAGCCTCACCGGCGGTTACATGACCCTCTCCGCCACCTGCACCACCAAGCAGATCGCCGATACCATCTGCGGAGGCGAAGCTGGGTGCTTTATGCACGGCCCTACCTTTATGGGCAATCCCCTCGCATGTGCGGTGGCCAAACGGTCGGTAGAACTCCTTCTCTCCAAGGAGTGGCAGAAGCGAGTGAAAGAGATAGAGGGGCAATTGAAGGAGGGGCTAGCACCGCTTGCCTTGCTACCTTCCGTGAAGGAGGTAAGAGTCTTAGGTGCCATCGGAGTGGTAGAGATGCGGGAGCCGGTAGATATGGGTACCCTAATCCCTAAGTTTGTTCAAGAAGGCATCTGGGTACGCCCCTTCGGTCGATTGGTTTACCTAATGCCCCCCTTCCTCGCCATCACTGATGAGGAGCTCCAACACCTTATCCAAGGACTTCGCAACGTACTCCATGGATAGATACCGCCAAGCCTTAGATCAGTGCCAGAGCGAAGGCACCTACCGCACCCTTCCCGACATAGAAGTAAAGGGGAAGTACATTGATGTGGGGGGACGTCAATTGCTCAATCTCAATAGCAACGACTACCTCGGTCTTTTGGCAGAGCCTCAGCTGTGGCAGAGGTTTATAGAGGAGGAGGGGAAAAGGCGGCACCCCTCCAGTGGCTCCTCGAGGTTGTTGACTGGCAATAGTCCTGTTGCACAGCAGTTTGAGAGCGAACTCGCCAACGCCTACGGTCTGGAGAGTGCCTTGCTATGGGATAGCGGTTACCACGCCAATACTGGTATCCCTCCTGTCCTCGCCCTCCCCAATACCCTCTTCATTGCCGACAAACTGGTACACGCCAGCATCATCGATGGGCTTCGGCTATCGGGAGCCCCCTTTCAGCGTTATCGGCACAACGACCTCTCGCATCTCCGCAAGATACTGAGTCGCTATGCCGATCAGTTCGACACCCTTTGGCTCATCACCGAGAGCCTCTTCAGCATGGACGGTGATATTGCCCCACTCCAAGAACTGGTGGCACTCAAGGAGGAGTACCCACACCTATATATATATGTAGACGAAGCACACGCTGTAGGTCTCTTTGGTCCGAAAGGGCTAGGGCTTGCAGCCGAGATGGGGGTAACGAGAGAGATTGACCTACTTATAGGCACACTTGGCAAAGCCCTTGGTTCTGTCGGTGCCTACTCACTTCAGAGCGACACCCTCCGCCAGCTGCTGGTCAGCAAAGCCCGCTCCCTCATCTTCTCCACCGCCCTCCCCGAGGTCAATGTAGCGTGGAGCCGGTTCCTTTTTCATGCCATTCAAGAGATGGACGACCGTCGCCAGCATCTCAAAGACCTGGTAACCCTTTTTGGCAAAGCGATGGGACGTGAGTTTACCTCACAGATCATTCCTCTCATCGTGCCTGGCGAGGAGCAGGTGACCAAAGCGGCAGAGCAACTCTGTCGCCACGGATTTTATATCCGTCCCATCCGCCGACCCACCGTGCCACAAGGGAGCGAACGCCTTCGCCTCTCCCTCACCGCAGCAATGACCACCGACGAAATTATCCAATTGGCCAACCTATGCAATTCGATCTAACCAAAGAACAAGGCAATCGCCGTCTGCTCATATTCTTTACTGGATGGGGTACCACACCCGAGGTGGCGGCTCACTTGACTCCCCTCCCCGAGTGCGACTACCTCACCGCCTACGACTTCCGCACCCTTTCGCCCGAGGCAATCCCTCCTCTATCTGATTACAAAGAGGTCTATATGGTAGGATGGAGTATGGGTGTCTGGGCACTCGATAGGCTGGCACCCCACCTCCCCACCCCCACCAAGGCGATTGCGATCAACGGTACCCCTCTGCCGATGCACAACCAATACGGCATTCCCGATGAGATATTCAGGGGAACACTTGAGGGGCTAGATGATGATAACCGTGCCCGCTTCAACCGACGGATGTGCGGGGGAAAGAAACTATTGGCGGTATTCAATTCCTTTGCAGCACGCTCCACGGAGGATCTGCGAGAGGAGCTCTACGGCACCTATCTGCAGGTGAAGGACCTACCCGATGATACGCTCCCACAATTGGCATGGAGCGAAGCGATCGTGAGTGAGCGGGACCTGATTGTACCCACCGCCAACCAACTCGCCTACTGGCAGCGGCATGGCGTCCCTTGCCGACAGCTCAAAGGGGTTGGGCACTACCCTCTCTTAGAATACCAAAGCTGGGAGGAGCTAATCCAATTATGACCATAGATAGACAATTGATTGCCAACCGCTTCGGCAGCGCCTTTGCTAGTTACGACGCAGCAGCTACCCCTCAGCAGAGAGTGGTGACAGAGATGATGGCACTTCTTACTGAGAAAGCGGTCACTCCACCCCAACGGATATTGGAGATCGGTTGCGGAACAGGGCTGCTCACAGAGCAACTCGCTACCCACTACCCTCAAGCAGAGCTAACGCTCAATGATCTCGTACCTGAAGCAGAGCATTGGGTGGGTGAAAAGCTCCCCCACCGCCCCTTTGCCTTTGTCACAGGCGATGCCGAGCAATGGGATTGGGGCAAGGGCTATCAGCTCATCGCCTCCAGTAGCTGCATACAATGGTGGCAGGAGCCCCTCGACTTTATCCGAAAAGCCTACAACGCACTCACGCCTGGCGGCACGCTGGCACTCTCCACCTTTTTACCCGAAAATCTATCGGAGCTACGACCCATTTTGCCCAACGCTCTCCACTATCCAGTACCAGCCGAATACGCAGCAGCACTCACCCCTTTCAGCGATGTAGAGCAGAGGGCACTCACTATTGAGCTACAGTTCTCATCGCTCCTCGAACTCCTTCGCCACCTCAAAGCGACTGGCACCAATGCCTTTACTCACACCCGTCAAGGGCTTTGGAGCCGTGGGCATCTTCTTCGATTGGAGGAGGAGCTACGGCAAGCCCATCAGCTCACTTCTGAAGAGCCCCTTTCGCTCACCTACCACCCCCTTATTATCATAGCACAACAATAAAACTACAATAATATCATGATGAAACTATCAGAAATACTTACCGCACCGGTCTACTTCGTGACCGGTATTGATACCGACGCTGGCAAAACCGTTGCCACAGGCTGGATTAGCCGTCAACTTCTAGAGGAAGGAGTGCAAGTGATCACACAGAAACTGGTGCAGACTGGTTGTGTGGAGATGAGCGACGACATCTTGGTTCACCGAAAGATTGAAGGGCGAGCACTGCTACCTGAGGATCAGGACCACACCACCCACCCTATCCTATTCACCAAACCAGCCTCCCCACACATCGCGGCCGAGCTAGAGGGGAAAAGCATAGACATTTCTATCGCCACCACCTCTACCAAGAAGCTACTAGAGAAGTACCAAACTATTTTGCTCGAAGGGGCTGGCGGACTGATGGTGCCGATCACCCGTGAGCTACTCACCATAGAGTATATTGAGGCGGAGCAACTCCCCACCATCCTCATCACCACGGCACAGCTAGGGAGTATCAATCACACGCTCCTCAGCCTAGAAGCCCTTGCCAGCAGAGGGATAGAAGTGCCACTCGTGGTCTACAACGAAGGACTTACCTACGACCCGATCGTCACCGACGATAGCCGAGAGTACCTCCGCACCTACCTCTCACGCCACTACCCCCGCACCCACTTCATCACTATGCCCCACCTCACCCTATAAAAAGCTACCACTGGAGAACTGCCTATACATACTCCAGAGTAGGATAATGGCGATACCGCAAAAGATAGAGATCAGAAGAGCATTGATGTAGACCATCCCAGGCTTACCCTTATGGCTCGAATCAAGTTGAAATGAATCCTTAAAGAATAGATAAACCGCAGGAAGAGTAGCACAAGTCATCAAGTGGTCCTCAGGGATATTAAAGAAGGCCGTCTTAGCAAGTCCTATCACCGACCAATGGCAAAGGAGTAGCACAATAAAGAGATTGACCCTCTCCCTCTGCAAGAGCAATAGCCCCATTGTATAAAGCATCACCGTACAGGGCATCACCGGCGATGTGATCGTAGGGAATTGCAACCCCCTGGCCATAGAGATCAGAGGATAGAGCAAAGGGGTAAAGAGCAGGAGGTACCCCAACGACTTGTGTGGCTCCACCCGCTCCTCACTACGATGCTTCACACAGAGATCCCAGCACCATACCACAGCTAGGATCAGCCAGAATAGAGCCATAATCTCATTGTAGGCCCTCTCCGAGCAGTAGATATAGAAGTATACCACCGCTAGCCAGAGGTAAAGCACCGTTGTATAGAGCTTCACCACCAACGTAGTCCGCTTGCTCGGCCTAATAGCAAACCATAGAGTCACCACCACACCGACAAAGACAATAATGGCTTGCCACAGCCAGGTCGCTTCATTGTAGCGCGCAATAGAGTGCCAAAATGTATTCATCTTGAGAGCTTATTAGACCTAGTCAGGGCATAGGCATAGTTGGGGAAAAGGAGCATCGGTATCATCGCACCAAGCGCAAGCATAAAGACCACAGTGATCGCCGTCATCGACTGAGAGAAAAAGGTATCCATATAAAGAGCACGAGCACTAGGATCATCAATCGAATGCAAGTACATAATTTGGGCAAAGATCATATTATACGCATACTTACCTGGCACCATCGGCAGCAATGCCGGCACATACAAGACAGTCATAGGCAACCGCCGCCGTTTGCCCAGTAAAAGGCTACCAAATCCACAGAGCAAAGAGGCAACCAACGTAGCAGCTGCAATCTCCACCCCACCATACGTCATCAGGCAGAAGCGACAGGCGTGCCCTATGGCAGCTAAAATAGCAATCGGGCGAAAAGCCTTCAGCGGAGGATCTGAGATAGCCCCAAACCCTATCGCCGCTATCGCTGCAAAAAAGCCATCCGAGAGAATATCCAGAGCTATCATAGCAAGTTATCCTTCATTATCAAAATGGTAAAAGAAAGACCAATAGCTATGCTACCAATCAATAACCACGCACTCACCAGTCGGCTCAGCCCTATCGCCACATGCCCCTCCACAATATCAATTACCCCATTGATCAAAGGGACCCCAGGCACCAAGTACAAAACACTTGTAGCAATCGCAATCTCCGAAGTGATATCAAATATCACCGACGTAGAAGCACATAGAGAAGCCACAAAAGCCGAAACGATAAAGGTAAGATAATGATTCACCCCCCTTTGGCTCATCTGTTGCTTGACCAACATCCCACAAAGAGTCGAAGAAAAGACAATCCCCATAGAGGCCCAATCCCCACCAAAGAGCCGGCAGAAGGAGGCATTGGCAAAGCCCACAAGCAGCAGCACAAAGAGAGGATGAATCATCGGAGCCTTGATGATCGACTCATACCGCTCCTTGATCTCAGCGAAAGAGAGATGGTGGTCATAAGTCTCCCAGCTAAGAGCACTCAGACGAGCATTGTGCTCAAAACTAATAGGATAAGGATAGATCTCACACACCTCATTGTAGTGCTCCCGACTCCTGAGATCAAGGACAGAGATGATAAGGCTCTTCTGAAAAATACTGATCTTAACCTCGCACCCAAGAGATATACCAATCCGCTTCGTATTGCGAATCACACGTGAGGAGTGCACACCACAGCTCATAAGGTGGGTGGCATACTCCGATAGAAATACCCCAACTTCGTGTAGG
>NZ_HF988924.1:23381-24343 GCF_000435035.1 Porphyromonas sp. CAG:1061
TGCTCTTCTTCTACCATATCTACAGATGACGCACAATAAATGATACACAAGATGATACCCTCGAGACTGATGACCTCTCAAGGAAAAACGTTATTAAGCCTTATGCGTCAACACCACAAATATACCACTTTTCTCAAAACCTACGAAGCACCCTTTTTCAGCAGCAAGGATCGCGCACTAGAAGATTTCGACAATAATAGGCACTAGATTTGATTGGACTTATGACCTTTAAGGACATAGGAAGTAGTGCCACACGGGCTAAAACTTAGTGGCAGTCAAAGGAATTGTCGAGTTACAAACTAAGCCAACACTGAGTTACAAACAGAGCCAACGCTGACTTACAAACTAAACAAATGCTGAGTTACAAACTCGCCACACGCCCAACTCTAAATGAGCCCATTCATAGTCCCCACTAAACAGAGCTTACCGCCCTTAAAAACCGCTCTACAGAAGCCTCCAAAAGATCCAAGACCAATTCAAAGCCATCCTTACCGCCGTAGTAAGGATCAGGGACATAGTCTAGTTGCTCCCCCTCGGGAAAGTAATCCCGCATCTTTACGATCTTTCGGGAGGTCTCGAGCGTTGGGGCACGATGATAAAGCTCCGAGGCATTGGAATCGTCCATCGCCACGATATAATCATAGGTAAAGAAGTCCTCCAGCTCCACCTCACGGCTTCGGCTAGTGAGGTCATACCCTCTTGCTTGTGCCGTCTCACGCATCCGAGGATCGGGTAGCTCCCCTGCATGGTAGCTGTGAAGCCCTGCCGAGTCGATCTCAAACAAATCCTGCCACCCCTTCTCCTCAATAATATGCTTCGCCACCCCCTCAGCCGAAGGGCTACGACAGATATTTCCCAAACAAACGAATAGTATCTTTACCTTCATATAAATTCTTCATGTTATTTTCCACGCAAATATAGTGATATTAAGAGACTGTTGCACGAAGGCGATCTGCTACGTT
>NZ_HF988925.1:0-19108 GCF_000435035.1 Porphyromonas sp. CAG:1061
CCTCCTCGCGGAGGTCCTTACTCATAGACACCCCGCTAAAAATCATACGGCGTGAACTTCCTAATGCGTAACCCCTTTGTGTATTGGTTTACTTTCACTGACTTTGGCTGATTATAGTTACCTTTGCGTGTTGAATGTAAATTTAAGAGTGAAAGTAGCGAGATCTAGTAAGTTGGCGATGGAGCAAGAATTGAAATGGGAGGGTCGAGAGCGTGAGGAAGGTGAGATGGATCTGCTAGCCAAGACGCTGTATGGGTTGGAGGATGTATTGGCGGAGGAGCTTCGTGAGCTTGGGGCTAATGAGGTGGTACCGGGGCGTAGGATGGTGGCCTTTAGGGGTGACCGACGGATGCTCTACCGGGCCAATATCCACCTTCGGACGGCGCTAAAGGTATTGGTGCCGGTGGCACAGTTTGAAGCTCATAGCCCCGATGAGGTGTATGAGTATCTATATGAGCATATTGAGTGGGATCGTTATCTGACGCCACGGAGCACCTTCGCGATTGATACGGTGGTCTACTCGGAGCAGTTTACCCATAGTAAGTTTGTGGCGTATCGTGCCAAGGATGCGATTGCCGACTACTTTACCGATCGTGGTGGTCGTAGGCCGAATGTGTCGGTGGTGGATCCAGACCTGCTTTTTCATATCCATATTGCCGATAGTGTGGTGACGCTAGCTCTTGATTCGAGTGGGGAGAGCCTACACAAGCGTGGCTACAGGGTGGGTCAGAATGAGGCCCCTCTAAGTGAAGTGTTGGCGGCAGGTATTTTGCTGAAGATCGGTTGGCACGGTCAGTGCAACTTCTTGGATCCGATGTGTGGTAGCGGTACTTTTATTACTGAAGCAGCCTTGATCGCGCTAGGCATTCCGCCTGGTATTTTCCGCCAGAGTTATGCCTTTGAGCGATGGATGGACTTTGATGCCGACCTGCTGAGTGAGGTGCTGGAGGATTGGGAGGAGCAGCCTTTTGATCACAAGCTCTATGGCTCGGATATCCATCCGAAGGCGATTGCGATCACTCGTGCCAATGTGAAGAATACTGGTATTAGTCGGTATGTGGAGCTAGAGGTGAAGCCCTTTGAGGAGTATTCGGAGGAGAATAGACCTGGAGGTGAGGGGATTCTGGTGATGAACCCGCCTTATGGCGAGCGCCTGAAGCCGATGGACTTGGAGAAGCTATATAGCTCTATCGGGAGTACGCTGAAGCATGTATTCTCGGGTTGGAAGGCCTGGATCATCAGTGGCAGTTTGGAGGAGGGCTTTAATGCAATCGGATTGAAGCACTTTCAGCGAGAAAAGCTCTACAATGGTATGATAGAGTGTGAGCTGAGAGGGTATGAGCTCTTTGAAGGAAAGCGTGATGAGCACCTGGAGGAGCTTCGTCAGCAGGGACTACTCCCCTCACGTGAGGAGCGGGAAAAGTACTACCAACAGCGTGAAGCGATGAAGCAGGAGCAGCGAGCTTTTAGAATGAAAAATCGTAGGCAACGTGCTGGCAGTGGAGATAGAAACGAGCGTGAGGGTGGCTATGGTGAACGTGAGCGACGGACTGGTGGCGCACGTGATTTTGGTGACCGCAAGGTGGCTTCTAAGTCGAGACCTCGTAACCAATCACGCACCAGAAGCGAAGAAAGTGCATCTCCAGCTGGAGAAGTGCGTATGCGGAAACGAGAGAAGACCGCTAGAACTTTTGTTCCTCGACCCAATAGTGAGAGGAAGCCTGAAGGGGAGGGGTCAAGCAGTATCAACTAATCATTATTTATGACTTTTGAAGAACTAGGGCTCGCCAAGCCCCTACTGAAAGCGATCGAGAAGATGGGCTTTCAGACTCCTACGCCGATACAAGAGGCGGTGATCCCTTTGCTTCTAGGGGAGCGGAAGGATATTATGGCATTGGCTCAGACGGGGAGTGGCAAGACAGCTGCTTTTGGTTTGCCCATTATCCAGAATATCACGACTGCCCTGAAGCGTCCGCAGGCATTGATCATCGCCCCTACTCGTGAGCTCTGTATGCAGATCACGAGGGATATGGCTAGCTATGCTATCCATATGGACGACTTTAGTATCGTGGCGGTCTATGGTGGGGCATCTATTGAGGAGCAGATACAGCATATACGGAGGGGCACACAGGTGGTGGTAGCGACACCTGGACGGCTTTTGGACTTGATCCGTAGAGGGGCTATCGCACTCAATGAAATCAAAGATGTGGTGCTGGATGAGGCCGATGAGATGCTCAATATGGGCTTTATCGATGATATTGAGGAGATTCTTTCGCATATCCCTGAGGAGCGTCATCTGCTCCTTTTTTCTGCCACAATGCCTCAGGAGATCCGATCTATTGTGCGAAAGTTTATGCAAGAGCCCACTGAGGTTTCGGTAGGAAATAAACAGCGGATCAATCGTAACATTCAGCATATTTACTATGTAGTGAGTGCTAACGACCGCTATTTGGCGCTGAAGCGTATTGCCGACTATTACCCCAATATCTATGGCATTATTTTCTGTAAAACGAGGCGTAGTACTCAAGAGGTGGCAGCGCAATTGATCGCTGATGGGTATAGCGCCGATGCTCTCCATGGAGAGCTAAGCCAAGCACAGAGAGATAATGTGATGGGACGCTTCCGGAATGGAACGATCCAGCTCCTTGTGGCAACCGATGTGGCAGCACGAGGGCTCGATGTGGATAATCTATCGCACGTGATCCACTTCGGTCTGCCTGCCGATGTGGAGAGCTACACGCACAGAAGCGGTCGAACCGCGAGAGCGGGAAAGAAGGGAATTTCGATCGCTATTTGCCATGCCAGGGAGCGAGGGCAGATTAGGCGAATCGAAAAGGAGAGTGGCATCACTATCGAGCGTGCAATGCTCCCAACGGCCGAGATGATCTGTGAGAAACAACTATTGCAGCTGGTGCATCGTATGGAGCATACGGTGCCTGATCTGGATGCGATTGCCCCTTATATGGATAGTGTGGTGAATCGGCTCTCATGGCTAGATAGCGACGAATTGATACAACGGCTTATTTATCTAGAGATTCAGCGAATGCTGGATTACTACAAGAATGCAGCCGCGGTGGAGGAGATCCCTGAGACGGAGAAGAAAAGCTCCAAAAAACGAAAGGCTTCCCGCGAAGAGGAGGAGAGAACCTCGGAGGGGATGGATTTACTTCAAATCAATGTGGGAAAGCGAAATAAACTCTATCCCAATAAGCTGATTGAGATGATTGAGTATTGCACGGGTAGAAAGGTGCCGGTGGGGAAGATTACTATTTTTGACAGAAATGCCACTTTTGAGGTGGCTCGTGGTGAGTCGGAAGAGGTGCAGGAGGCTTTGAATGCTTTTCAATACCATAAACAGCCTCTTCGGGTCACTCGGCATAAGCGTAAAAGACGGTAATATTTTCTCAAAAGGGTAGGTGGGTAAGATAGAATTTGGTAAGTTTGTGGGAATTAGTGTGCTAGGGAGTTTTTTAGCTCTTGGCAACCATAAATGAAGCAAATATTATATTGATGAGAGAGCACAGAGAAGATAAGATAAATGTGGCTATCCTAGACTTTGGTAGTAGTGCCATAAATCTAGCGGTGGCAGAGAAGATGGCCCCTGGTGATGAGCTCTTTAGGACGGTCTATCTGGATAGTGAGCCATCGGAGGGTGCCGTGCAGAGGGGCGTAGTATTTAACTTATCCGAAACGTCGGAAAAGGTGCGCAAACTTTTATCACGTGCCGAGGCTGATCTAGGTATAGAGATAGATCACCTATATGCGAGTATTTCGGGGCAGGGGCTACATAGCCTACTGATAAAGCAGGTGGAGGAGTATGATGCCCCTCATGAGATCACTCAGGCCGATATTGAGCGTCTATGGGGAAAGATTGAAGAGCCGGATGGTAAGTTTTTCTTGAATGCCGACTTTGCTCGCTTTTCTGTCAATGGGAGTTCGGTGCTTCGCCCAGTGGGGGTGAAGGCGATGAAGCTACAGGTGAGTATCCAGACGGTGGTCACTGATCGTATGGTGACGGATAATGTGGAGGAGGTCTTGGCTCACAAATTAGATCTTGAGGTAGAGCCTTATTTAGTTGGAGTCGTGGAGCTCAGTAAGCGTGTCCTGACGCCCGAGCAAAAGAGAATAGGTTCGGCATTGGTGGACTTCGGTGCGGAGACTACCACAGTGGCCTACTTTAATCATGGCGTGCTAGAGTCATTGAGGGTGATCCCAATGGGTGGTAATCAAATCACTTATGACCTTACGGATCTAGATATTAGCCCTGAAGAGGCGGAGAGGGTAAAGATAGCTCACGCTTCATTGTCTCTAGATACGAGCGACAAGGAGGAGCTGATCGTGAAAGCTCCCGATATGCGGACGGATAAGCGTGTTTCTCGCTACAATGTGAACCAATATATTGAGGCACGTACCCACGAGATAGTGGATAATATCAAGGCAATTATTGCTCGTGCTAAGGGCTCTGAAGGTGACTATAAGGTGCCTGGGGGAATGGTGATTACTGGCGGGGCGTCGAAGCTAGCTGGTTTGCCTGAGTATCTCAAGGATAAGTTTGGTGGGGAGCTGAGTGTGAAGCAGGTGAGCCCTGCATTCTTCTCTGATGGTGGTAACCAGGAGCTGACCGCTAACCCTGAATTCCACAGCTTGTATGCGATGCTTTATGCGGCAAATGTGGATGTGGCTAGGACTGAGGAGGAGCCTAGTGTGGTGGAACAGCACGAAGAACAGCATGAGGAGCAAGCAATTCATATTGTGGAGGGTGAAGCTGATATAATGTCTCAGCCGGGGGTATTGCCTTTTGACGAAGAGGATCTGAAGCCTCAAGCAGACCCAGCACCAAGAGTGAAGCCACGAAGAGAGCGTACACCTAAGCCTAAAAAGGAGAAGAGCAGTAAAAGCTCATTTATGGGAAGGCTGAAGGACCTTTTTGCGATGTCTGATGACGACTCTAACTTTTCGGATGACGAGGATTAATGATGGAGGTTATGGAGAGGAATATATTGCCTATTAAGAAGGAGATAAACGATCAGCCAACAATCATTAAGGTGATTGGTGTAGGAGGTGGTGGTGGCAATGCGGTCAATTATATGTATAATCAGAATGTGAGCCACGTCTCATTCCTTCTGTGTAATACCGACCGACAGCATCTCAATGTATGTGATGTGCCACAGACTATTTGCCTTGGTACTAAAACGACAAAGGGTCTGGGTGCCGGAAATAACCCACGGCTAGCTCAGGAAGCTGCCGAGGAGAGTGAGGCGGAGGTGCGTGAAGCACTGAATGATGGCACAGAAATGGTCTTTATCACTGCTGGTATGGGCGGTGGTACTGGTACAGGTGCTGCCCCTGTAATTGCTCGTATCGCTAAGGATATGGGGATTCTGACGGTGGGGATTGTGACCATTCCTTTCCTATTTGAAGGGAGAACGAAGATTCTTCAGGCAATTGATGGGGTGGAGGAGCTGAAGAAGAATGTGGACGCTATTTTGGTCGTTAATAATGAGCTACTGAATAAGATCTATCCCGACCTGAAGATTTCTGAAGCTTTTAGGAAGGCCGACGAAACGCTGACCACCAGTACGCGCTCAATCTCGGAGCTGATCACTATACCTAGTGGTGTGAATCTGGACTTTAACGATGTGAAGCGGACGCTTCAATCGGGTGGAGTCTCCATCATCACTCGTGGCTTTGCAAGTGGCGAGGAAGGTTTGGAAAAGGCGATGGAGCGGGCGTTGTCTTCGCCATTGTTGAATACTTCCAACTTCAATCTAGCTACCCGTCTGCTGGTGCAGGTTATTTATAAGCCCGAGCATGAGCCAACCACTCGTATGAGTGAGAAGTTGAGGGATATGACGGCCAAGATCAAGGGCTCCTTTGACTTCATTTGGGGCATGTCGCCTCGGGAGGACGATGGTATGGAGGACGACCTCGGTTTTGTGCTTCTAGCCTCAGGATTTGACGACAGCGTGATGTTTGCTGATGAATACAGCGACGAGCGTCCGAAGGCAACAAAAGAGGAGGAGGATACCAAGATTAGCGACTACTACGGTAGTGAATTGGCTCAAGGAAATAGCTATAAGGAGTATGAAACGGTGGTATTTACAGAGGAATTGATGACGAATAATGGGTTCATCTCTTTGGTCAACCAAAGGCCTACACTTACACGGTCTAAGGAGCAACTAGATACTATCAAGCAATTTATTGAAGAGCGACCTATGCAGTCTTGGAATAGTCAGCCTACGGTTTCTGTAAATCACTCTAGCTTTTCCAGCCGTGACTCTGTTGAGACAAGTGGTAATTCAATTGGAAGAACAATAACTTTTGGAGACGATTAAATAATAATAGATATGGCACTTTTAGAGCAAGTAAATGAGGGAATAAAGCAGGCGATGCTGAGCCGTGATAAGGTGAGATTGGAAGCACTTCGCGGTATTAAGAAGGAGTTTCTAGAGGCAATGACTGCCAAAGGAGCTGCTGGTGAGTTGGATGATGATCACGCACTGAAAATTATTGCAAAGCTAGTGAAGCAACGTGAGGAGAGTGCAAGTCTCTATCGCGATGCTGACCGCCTAGACCTTGCCGAAGCAGAGGAAGCGGAGGCAGAGGTATATAGGAGTTTTCTCCCTGCACAATTGTCGGAAGAGGAGATCACTGAAAAGGTGAAAGAGATGATCTCTAAGCTTGGTGTCACGGATATCAAGGGGATGGGACAGGTGATGGGAGTGGCTACAAAGGAGCTAGGCGCTTCGGCAGATGGCAAGTTGATCTCCCAGATTGTTAGGAAACTGCTCTCCTAACCATTAGTTAACTGAGAATTAAGCTGTTTTTATATAGAATTTTTTATCATGAATGTAATCACTAAGACCATCACAATGGGTGATGGAAGCACCATTACAATTGAGACTGGCAAGCTAGCTAAGCAGGCCGATGGTGCTGTGACTGTTCGCATGGGCAACACCGTATTGTTGGCAACAGTTACTGCTGCACAGGATGCTAATCCTGGTGTGGATTTTATGCCTTTACAGGTAGAGTACAAAGAGAAGTTTTCAGCCGTGGGTCGTTTCCCAGGTGGCTTTACCCGTAGAGAGGGTAGGGCTTCGGACTACGAGATTTTGATTTGTCGACTAGTTGATAGGGCACTGCGACCACTTTTCCCTGATGATTATCATGCAGAGGTTTTTGTTAATATCACTCTATATAGTGGTGATGAAAACGAGCTCCCAGATCAATTGGCTGGGCTGGCAGCTTCTGCGGCACTTGCTGTAAGTACAGTGCCTTTCCACGGTCCTATCTCTGAGGTAAGAGTGATTAGATTGGATGGTGAGTATCTAGTAAATCCAACCAAGGAGCAACTAGAGCGTGCCGATTTGGACCTGATGGTAGCGGCCTCAATGGATAATATCATGATGGTAGAGGGCGAGATGAAGGAGGTACAGGAGTCGGATATGCTTGAAGCTATTAAGGTAGCTCACGAAGCTATCAAGAAGCAATGCCAGGTACAGTTGGAGCTAATGGAGGAGTGCGGCACTGTGGAAAAGCGTACCTATTGCCACGAGGTGAATGATGAGGATCTTCGTCAAAAGGTACACGATGTATGCTATGATAAGGCATATGCAGTAGCTACCTCAGGTACATCAAAGCACGAGCGTACAGATGCCTTTGCTAATATTGTGGAGGAGTTTAAGGCTCAATATACTGAGGAGGAGCTAGAGGAGAAGAGCCCGATGATTGATCGCTACTACCACGATGTGGAGAAGGAGGCGATGCGTCGGATGATTTTGGACGAAGGAAAGCGCCTTGATGGTCGTGATACCAAGACCATTCGCCCAATCTGGTGCGAGGTAAGCCCATTGCCAGCACCTCACGGTTCCTCTATCTTTACACGTGGTGAGACTCAAGCACTAGCAACGGTGACCCTTGGTACCAAGAGCGATGAGAAGCTAGTAGATGATGTGCTTAATCATGGTAAGGATCGTTTCCTATTGCACTACAACTTCCCTCCCTTCTCTACTGGTGAGGCTAAGCCACAGCGTGGAGTAGGACGTCGTGAGATTGGTCATGGCAACTTGGCTCAGCGAGCACTTAAGTCTATGATCCCTGAGGATTATCCTTATGTAGTGCGTATCGTGAGTGATATATTGGAGAGTAATGGATCTTCTTCAATGGCTACCGTTTGTGCTGGTACTCTAGCATTGATGGATGCTGGTGTGCAGATCAAAAAGCCAGTGAGCGGTATCGCCATGGGACTGATTTCTGAGAATAAAGGACAGAATTACGCGATCCTTTCAGATATCTTGGGCGATGAGGACCACCTCGGTGATATGGACTTCAAAGTGACTGGTACTCGGGATGGAATCACTGCTACCCAGATGGATATCAAGGTAGATGGACTTAGCTACGAAATCCTAGAGAGAGCTCTTGCACAAGCTAAGGAGGGACGCCTCCATATTCTTGGCAAGATTGAGGAGACTCTTCCTGCGCCTCGTGCCGACTTTAAGCCACAGACGCCACGAATCGTTACGATGCGCATTCCTAAGGAGTTTATTGGTGCAGTGATTGGCCCTGGTGGTAAGATTATTCAGAGTATCCAAGAGGAGAGTGGTGCCTCTGTAAATATTGAGGAGGTAGAGAACGAAGGTATTATCGAGGTGGCTGCTGCTGGTAAGGAGCCAATTGATAAGGCACTCGAGATGATCAATGCCATTGTGGTAATTCCTGAGGTAGGTAAGGTGTACGAGGGAACCGTTAAGAGTGTGATGCCTTACGGTGCATTCGTAGAGTTCTTGCCTGGCAAAGAGGGACTTCTCCATATCTCTGAGTGGGATTGGCGTAGGTTTGAGACCATTGAGGAGACTGGTGTAGCGGAAGGACAGAAGATCAATGTGGTTCTTCTTGAAGTGGATCCTAAGACTGGCAAGTTCCGTCTATCTCGTAAGGCTGCTATTGAAAAGCCTGAGGGATATGTAGAGCGTCCAGAGCGTCCACGCAATGATCGCCCTCGCAATAATGGCGACCGACCAAACCGTGGTAATCGCAACCACAATCGCCACAACAACAATGATTGATCACCATTGACTTAGTACCACCTATATACTGTATATAGGCTGTAACTTTTCAAATTGAACGTAGCGGGGTAAGTGTTCTTACTCCGCTACGTTCTTTTATGGAATATTGCTGAATTAGTTTCTCCCTACTAGAGCACTGCTTCAATGGGGAGTGTCAGTTGGTGGGGTGAGAGCATTGCATTGACAAGGTGTATGGTATCATAATGTCTTAAATCTTCAAGCGTTATATCGCACTCGTGTATTATCCCTTTATCCAAAAGGCAGCACCTTTTAGTCCCTTTAAGTAGGTAGCTTTTGGGCGTGAATAATTGCCCATTTTTCTCGAGTACTACATTCGTGAATGAGGTGTCGGTAACCAAGCCGTCCAAGATGAACAGAGGCTCTGTGCCACGAGGAAGCTCCTTTTTGATGCTTTCAAATTGAGAGCGATCAGCCCATTTGTATGAGTAAAAGTTCTCTTTGATTGTGGTGGGCTTCAGTAATCCTATTTCTGGCACTTGGTAGGGCACAAAGCGTATGGAAAGTATGCTACTGGGCGAATAGGTGACGCTTACCCTCCACTTTCCTTTCTGAGCAAGAGTATAAGAGGGATTCGATTTTATCGCTTCTGTAAAGAGCGATATATCTATCTCTTGACCAGTTGACCATCTCACTCTATCTTGATGGTATTTGAGGTGGAAAAGTTGTTTATTCTCTAAGCAAAAGGTCTCTAAGAGAGGTTCCATATTCAGTGAAGTGGTAGGTAGATTTTGTCTATCACCTCTTGGTACTCGTGATCTAGTATACTATTAATGGTGATTCCGCCACCTGAGTGGTAATACTTTTGACCCTCTTTATCTTCCCTGATAAAGCGAATAAGAACGGAGGAGTCTAGCTCTTTGCCATCGAAGTAGCCAAAGACGCCACAGTAATAGCCCCTTGTGTGGCTTCCTTCGGCCTCTGAGATGAGCGTGCGAGTACTTTCACGAGGAGCCCCAAGGATTGAACCTGCTGGAAGAAGGTGGTCAAAAATATCTCCTATATGTGATGTCCAATCCGTGGGGAGTTGCCCTTTGATCTCCGAGCTAACTTGGAAGATTGTGTGCTCCGGAGCTTTGATTTCTGTGAAATATCTGAATTGAGAGACTTCAATATTAGTCGCTACGGTAGAAAGGTCCTTTCTTAAGAGGTCTACTACGGCACAGTGCTCTGAGGTCTCTTTGTAGTCATTGAGTATGACTTCTGGAGCCCCTGGGACATCGCTAGTGATAGTCCCTTTCATCGGATCTGTGGAAATGATGCCTTCGTTAGTTACTCGTACAAATCTCTCTGGAGAGAAGCAGACAAAGCGAGCCTCGGGCAGATAGATCTGGTATTTAGCACTGGTGGTGTATAGGATTTCCTTTAGGGTAAGGGGAGTGGATATGGGAGTGCATACGGTGAGGTTGGCAAGAACCGAGCGCCCCTCCTTCATTCCTTGCTGAATGACTTTGAAGCGTTGGCCATACTGATCTAGGCTTTCAGGCTGTCTGGTGATGTGTTCGTTAGCATTTTTGATGGGTTGCGCCTTGAAGTTTGAGACGATCCCGACCTTAAAAAGCACCTCGCTCTGCTCCTGTGGATTGGTCACTATGGCTCCTTCACTCTTTTCATAGTCTAGAACGAATAAAAATGGTACACCAGCTTTACCTGCTTCATTCATCTGAGTGAGTACCTCCTTGTATGTTTTTAGCATCACTATTATATGATAAAAAGAGGATGACTACTGCTCAGTGAGCTTTAGTCATCCCTTTATTTATTAAACAACACCTCCTTGGTGAAAATGATTTATTATTATTCTTCTTCTAACTTCGTCGTCTAGCATCCACCTATGAGTGGTAGTATTCAGACTAATCCTCCATCTGGCGAAGTTGCTGCACGTAGCGAGCCTTTTCCATCTTGCGGCGCTTTACTGCCGATGGCTTTTGGAACTCCCGACGAGTGCGAAGCTGACGCATTGTACCAGTGCGGTCAAACTTTCTCTTGAATCTCTTCAGTGCTCTCTCGATGTTCTCGCCTTGTTTTACTTCTACAATAATCATAAACTCCTGTAAATGTTGTTAGTAATCCATTAATTGTTGTACTCATTTGAGTGCGATGGCAAATTTACAAAGAATATCCAATACTACCAAGATAATCGCTTTCTCCCATAACAATTATTGGGTGTGTCTCAATGAGAAATGCCTATAATGTCTTAACATTGTATGGAATTTGGAGATACTCATATTTGGAGATATCCGTAGAATTAGTTAATTTCGCAGTGATAAGTAAGTATGATTCGGTTTCGCTAGGTATGAGGATATTTTATAGAGCTTTGATTTTGCTCGTTTTGCTTTCTCTGCCCTCTCTAGGCACGATGAGCCAAGCTAGAGATGGCAAAGGGCGTTTTGTGGTTGTTGTTGATGCCGGTCATGGTGGTAAGGATAGCGGGGCCGTGGGTAAACGCTCAAAGGAGAAAAACATAGTCCTAGACGTAGCTCTAAAGGTGGGTGAGCGTATCAATGTACTAAACCCCAATATCGTGGTCTATTACACTCGAAAGGATGACCGATTTATTGGTCTCCAGCAGCGAGCAGACTTTGCCAATAAGAAGAAAGCAGACTTATTTGTATCCGTTCATGCCAATTCGCATAAAACTTCTCGTCCTCATGGCTCCGAGACTTATGTGCTTGGATTGCACCGAACTCAAGATAACCTTGATGTGGCAATGAAGGAGAACTCTGTGATCCTCTATGAGAAAGACCATGGAGCTATCTATAAAGGTTTTGACCCTAATGAATCGGAAAGCTATATCATATTCAACTTTATTCAAAATAAGCATCTCTCCTCTAGTATCAACTTAGCAGAGTTGATACAAGGTGGTATGGTCAATGGGGGGTTAGGTAACCGCGGAGTGAAACAAGCTGGTTTTTTGGTGCTGAGGGAAGTCGCTATGCCTAGTGTGCTGGTGGAGCTTGGCTTTATCTCTAATCCTTCTGATGAAGAGTATATGTTGTCGAAGAATGGGTCGAGAAAACTAGCCCAAAGTATCGCACAGGCAGTAGTCGACTACGAAGCTAAGATATCTGGTCGTGGAGGCGGAAGCACCAAGGGTAAGGAGGTAGTGGCTGAGAATGCACCCGAGGTTGCCTCGCAGTCAGTAATGACCAAATCCGATGGTAAGGCCGTTGCCGGAGAAATACATTATCGAGTACAGGTAATGGCAGATACAAGAAAGCTAAAACCAAGTTATTTCGGCTCATATAGGGATGTAGTAAAAGTAACTAAGGAGGGTAAGTATTACAAGTACACCTTTTATGATACCACAAGTCTAGATGAGGCAAAAGGCTATCAGCGTGATTTGAGACGGAAGTATAAAGATTGCTTTATTGTAGGCTTTGATGGTGAAGGTAACAAGGTAGGTAGTTATTATTAATGACAAGGGAGATAAGAATAACACATGAAGAATAGACATTATTCCTCGCACAGTAAGATGGCGGATTTGGTGAGTGAACACTATAATATCCTGCTACTTATCTATAGATTTGATATCCCATTGGGAGTCGGTGAGCGGACGATCAAAGAGATTTGTGATGAACATGGTGTTGATGTGGATACTTTCCTTTTCGTGGTCCATTTTATTCTCTTTGATGAGGGGGTAGGGCAGAAAGGGTTGTACAAAAAACTATCAATACCTCTACTAATTCGTTTCCTTAGAAATAGCCACAGCTACTTCCTTGATTTCAGGCTTCCTGAGATCCGAAGAAATATGTTGGAAGCTATTGAGCAGGCCCCTGAGGATATAAGGTTTGTGATTCAGAAGTACTTTGATAATTATGAAAAGGAAGTGTTTCAGCATATGAAGTATGAGGATGAGGTGGTTTTCCCATACGTTGAGTCACTTCTGGAGGGAGCTAATGACCTAGAGTATTCTATCCGAACTTTTGAGAAGCGCCACGACCAAGTGGAGCTAAAAATGCTGGAGCTTAAGAATATATTTATTAAGTACTATCCGATGGAGATGGACTTCAAGGTAAATAATGTGCTTCATGATCTCTTTACCTGTAGTGAGGAGCTTCATATTCATAATGATGTGGAAGATCATATCCTCATTCCTTGTGTAAGAGAAATGGAGGAAGACAAGCTAAATTAGAGCATTCTGTATATGAGATATTCGGTATTGGTGGCTGTGGGGGATGCTGGGCGTGCACATTATATTGAGCATTTGCTCCAAAGGCAGACGACCTTCCATTTGGGGTTAAATATGCTAGCAGATCCCTATACGCTACTAGAGAGTTGTAAGGAGGTGTTGCCTGACTTGCTGATTGTATCTCCCGACGTGGTTTCTGATCCAATGGTGCCTATCTTGAAGGAAGCACTTGGAAATGATGAGCTGAGGATCGTATCTTATTGTACCACATTGGCTGAAGCAGAGCTCTCAAAGAATTTTGATGGAAAAATCCTCTCAACTGATGGGGGGAATGAAGTCTCTAATATGCTTGAGAGTGTACTAGAGGTGGATGGAAGCAATGCAGAGGAGATGGTGCTGACACCTAGGGAGCAAGAGGTAGTGGTAGCAGTGGTGAAGGGGCTTACTAATAAGGAGATAGCCGAGAAGTTTTTCCTCTCTACCCATACGATCATTACCCATCGGCGCAATATAGCACGCAAACTCAATATTCATAGCCCTTCTGGTCTCACAATTTATGCCATAATGAATAAATTGGTAACGCTTGACGATGTGAAGGATCACATATAGTGCGACTATGGCTGGTATTTATGTTCACGTTCCTTTTTGTCAGAAAAAGTGCCTGTACTGTGATTTTTACTCTGTGGCCAACAGCCGTGAGGTCGTTCGCTATGTAAAGGCGTTAAAGATTGAGGCACAAAAGCGAGCTTATGAGCTCGGAGGAATGGACATTGAGACCATCTACTTTGGCGGTGGAACCCCTTCTTTATTGCCACACCATTATATCGGAGAGATAGTAGGAGTATTGCGAAGACATTACAACGTTTCACCATCGGCTGAGATATCATTTGAGTGTAACCCTGGTGACGTTGGAAAGGTAGATATTGAGCATCTGCTCTCCTATGGTGTCAATCGTTTTAGTATCGGGGCTCAGTCTTTCCACGATCGGTTGCTTCAAAAGCTAGGTCGCCGGCATAGCCATCAGGAGATCATTGGTCTCTTTGAGAGCCTACGTCAAGCCGGAGTAAATAATATCTCTCTTGACTTAATATACAGCATTCCTACTGAGGAGCTCAAAGAGCTAGGGGAGGATTTAGACCAATTGGTCTCACTTTCTCCAGAGCATATTTCTACTTATGATCTTATCTATGAGGAGGGAACTCCACTTTATGAGATGCGTAGAAAGGGAGAAATCAACGAGCTGAGTGAGGAGGTTTCTATAGAGATGGCACATACTGTGAGGCAGGTGCTAACCGAGGCGGGCTATCAGCACTACGAGATATCCAACTTCGCAAAACCCTCTTTTCGTTCTAGGCACAATAGCAACTATTGGAGTGGGGTGCCCTATATCGGATTAGGTCCTTCCGCTCATAGTTATGTAGCTCCTTGGCGCTCGTGGAATGCTAGTTCCTTGCCACTATATACTGATCAATTGCTTACAGGTGCAGGTTTTTTATCCCGTGAGATTGAGTATATTACCCCAGAGATGGAGTATGAAGAGTATCTCCTAACACGCTTACGAACAGCTGAGGGAATATCTATTGCAGAGATGGAGAAAAAGAACTTTGCTATTCCAGAAAAGTCACTTTTCAGGCTAGTGGATGAAGAACTCCTAAAGCAATGGGGCGATCGCTTTGCCCTTACTGATAAGGGCTGGGACTTCGCCGATAGAGTACTATTGGAGTTGGCGATGAATGACTAGACAATTGCTTTTTTATGAGCGTTAATCATTAATGATATAAGGAATATGTTTTCACATTTGACTTTTTTATCTCGAAAGAGAAGGAGCGTACGCGAGTATGCCAACCAACCTGTCGATTCGGAAGTGCTAAAGGATATATTGGAGGCGGGGCTAAGGGCACCTACATCTAAGAATAGCAGAAGCACTCGATTCTTTGTGGTTGAGGATAAGCAGCTGCTCAAAGACTTTAGTGAATGCCGAGAGCGCGGGAGCCAGTTTTTGTCTGGTGCTCCAGTTGCCATTGTGGTGTGTAGCGATAGCAATAAGAGCAAGCGCCCTTATTCGGATTGTGCTATAGCTGCCTCCTTTATTCAGCTAGCAGTGACTGATCACGACCTTGGCTCTTGCTGGTGCCATATAGAGGACAGCCCTTCGCCCAAAGGAGCTACTGCCGAGGAGTATATCAAGTACAAGCTAGATTTGCCCGATAGCTATAAAGTACTCTGCATTATAGGCATAGGGGAGGTGGCAAAAGCCGATATGCTTAAGCCACGTGAACGAGAGGTGGAGTGGGAGCGTCTTTTCGTAGGAAGGTATGAGGAAAGAGAGCTTTAATTTCGCCTTAGTGGGTAGCGGCAGAGTGGCTACTCACTTGGCGGAAGCGTTAGTGAAGGGTGGGGTAACTTGCTCGGCACTATACAGCCCTACCAAGTCACACGCGACCGCATTGGCACAGAAGATAGGTGCCGAAACTGTTGACTCCATTGATCAGCTAGCGACCTTGCCAGTTGATTTTGTCTTGATTGCAGTCAAAGATGATGCGATTGGTGAAGTAGCAAGTCATTTCCCTAGTGATTATAACGGTGTAGTGTTGCATACCTCAGGCGGAACTTCAATAGATGCCTTGACGCCCATCAAGAATCGAGGAGTACTCTATCCGATGCAGACCTTCTCTGAAAATAGAGAGCTGGTGATTTCCGAGATCCCTATTTTCCCAGAAGCCAATACCCAGAAATGTCAAGAGGTCATCGGCAAAATCACGAATGCGTTATGCAGCAGACAAGTACATTATCTATCTAGTAAGGAGAGAGTGAAGCTGCATTTAGCCTCTGTCTTTGCGTGCAATTTCGTTAATCATCTCTACTCCATTTCCGATGAAGTGTTACACGATATTGGACTAGACTTTCAGTTGCTGGGTCCTTTAGTCAAGGAGACCTTAAATAAAGCGTTATCAGCTTCGCCCAAGGAGGTACAAACAGGGCCAGCTATCCGGCACGACTATCGGACTATCGATCGCCATTTGGCACTTCTTCAAGGTCAATCACGTGAGATCTATGAGGTGCTGACTAAGTCAATTATGAATCATTGATTTACTTAAATATGAGTTCTTTTCCAACGGATCTAAACCATATCAAAGGAGTTTTATTTGATGTCGATGGGGTGCTCTCGAGAGTCACCACCCATATCAATAGCGAGGGGGTGCCAGAGCGAACTGTCAATGTACGAGATGGTTATGCGATACGAGAAGCCTGTAGGCAAGGACTTGTGCTCGGGATCATCTCCGGAGGTTATTCCGATAGTGTGCCGAAGCGATACAAAGGGCTGGGCATCCAGCATATCTATATGGGGGCTGGTCTTAAAATCGATGCTCTTAATGACTTCTTGCAGAAGACTGGTCTTAAAGCATCTGAATGCCTATTTTGTGGTGATGACATCCCCGACATTCCAGTGATGAAAGCTTGTGGTTTTTCGGTGGCTCCTAAGGACGCTTCACCAGAGACCAAAGCAATTGCTAGCCACATTGTTCCTATTAATGGAGGCGAAGGGGTAGCACGTGCTGTGATCGAAGAGGTGCTAAAAATGAAAGGACTGTGGCTTAATGACGAACATGCATTTGGTTGGTAAATATGACAAATGATGGAAAAGTGGCACATCCACTAGAAGCAAGGTTAAGAGGGCTCCATATCATTCTTGGCTCCCAATCTCCTCGCAGGGTAGAACTACTAAAACAGCTGGGGCTCACCTTTGAGGTGCGCCCTAGCCACGCACCAGAGGATCACATTGAAGTGCAGGACCCGCATGAAGTGCCATTGGTATTGGCAAGTCGCAAGGCTGAGTTCTTACTCCCTCAATTACACCCCAATGATCTACTGATTACAGCAGATACAGTAGTGGTCTTGGAGGGGCAGATTCTTGAGAAACCCCACAGCCTCGACGAGGCGGTCACCTATCTCAATAGATTGTCTGGAAAGTGGCATCAGGTAATTACAGGTTATTGCCTTACAATGTCTGATCGACAGTTCAAAGCGAGCGTGACGAGCGATATACTCTTCGACCATTTGACCAAAGAGGAGATTAGCTACTATGTAACTCGGTATGAGGTCTTGGATAAAGCTGGGGCTTATGGCATTCAGGATTGGATAGGGTTGATTGGAGTTAAGGAGATTCAAGGCTCCTACCACAATGTAATGGGGCTGCCTACGGCTCATCTTTATCAGCATCTCAAGGAGTTTCTACCCTAATTATTGCCTCTTTGCCTTAGTAAACAGTAATTTCTTATTGCAAATTCGTGGCAAATAGCAATTATTGTGTTATCTTTGCACACAGTAAAAGTTCGGGATGTAGCTCAGTCCGGTTTAGAGTACACGTCTGGGGGGCGTGGGGTCGCTGGTTCGAATCCAGTCATCCCGACTATTTTATAAAGCTTCTTTCGAAGCAATCTAGGTTAAATAGATGGATTGGTTGGGTAGCTCAGCTGGATAGAGCAATAGCCTTCTAAGCTATCGGTCATGGGTTCGAATCCCATCCCAATCACACATTGAGCCACTCGTGGCACTAAAGTTTTAGGTCGCCTCATCGGTATCTTCCTGATGCTGATGAGGCTATTTTTTTTATAGAGTTGTACGAAGGTGCTCAGCCCTCTTGTCTATGGTATATATTTGTCCGACCCACAAAGGGTCGTGAGGTAGGGGATACTTGAAACAACAATCGGGTAGAGCGTTTTATAACCCTCTGATATTCAGTGCCCTTATCTGAGCAAAAATTGAGATGCAACTAAGCAATTACTTAGTTGCATCTCGCCGTTTGCTTAGTTGCATCTCGTCAATTGGTTAGTTGCAACTCAACTTTTAGCCTCCTACTACGAAGGAAATATTGGGGTGTTTTGTGAGTCTATATTAAATACCCTCTTATTAGTGGAGTGGGCTGCTTGTGTGTGAAAAATAAGAGAGTTGGATAAATTGTATATCCAACTCTCTTATTTACTTTAGAGCGGTAGGCGAGGTTCGAACTCGTGACCTTTGGCTTGGGAAGCCAATGCTCTACCAACTGAGCTACTACCGCAAGTGCATATCTTGTACCCGAAGCGGGACTTGAACCCGCACAGCCATTGCTGGCCAAAGGAGTTTAAGTCCTTCGTGTCTACCGATTCCACCATCCGGGCTCGTATCCTTAATTGCTCTGCAAAGGTAATCTAAATTTCTCAATTATACAATGAGAGGCGTTGCTTCTTTCTATCCATCTGTTAATAGGTCGTTGGCCTAATACACTCAATTTCTTTTTTTATTACCTTTGCGATAGATTTATCAACATTTAATTACGTGTTTATGTACAAGAAGTTTATTTTATTCGTTGCCTTTGCTCTGTCAGCATTGAGCTGCTTTGCTCAGGAGCCACCTATACAGCGTTCGGCTGACAATGTGGCATTTAGGGATTCCATTGCGAATTTTCTGAAGCTGGAGGGATATGTCCCATCTATTGATGAGGATGGAGACATTGAATTTAAGAAGGAGGGAAGCACTTATTTTGTTATAGTTGTAGATGATGAGGCTCCTTTTTATGTGCAGTTTACCTATTATTTAGGAATGGACGAGGATACAGACCAAGTTGCGATGCTAAAAGCTATGAATGAGACTAATCGAGACAATCGCTGTATCAAGTGCTCTATCGTAGATAAAGATTTACTCTGGATTACTATAGAATCTTACGATGCTACCGTAGCAGAGTTCGGAAAAACCTATGACCTTTATTTGGAGCATCTTTCAGAGAGTGGGGTGATTTTGGCGCAAGCTTACAACAAGTATAGCAAGGAAAAGACAAATCAATCCAAGTAATCGAGCTCATACTCTTTAGAGTATAGCCTCTAGTATAAAATAGCGGGGTCGACTATCTAAATAG
>NZ_HF988925.1:19138-30896 GCF_000435035.1 Porphyromonas sp. CAG:1061
TCGACCCCGCTATTATGAAATCGCTTGTGAGGAATTACTTCTCCTCTTCGGCAGTTGCTGTCTCCTCCTCCTGCTTAGGATTGAGAATCTCATGCAGCTCCTCTGCATTTACCTGCTTAGTCTCTAGCTTTACCTTATCGAGCATTGCTTTACCTACCTTTTGCTCTAGAATGTTCATCTCAATAGAGTAGGCGAAGTTGCTATCGCTTAGCTGTTGCTCAGCGTACTTAGCCACGATCTCGTGATCGGGATTGTGCCAACCCATCTGGGCAAACTGGCTACGGATCATCTCATAAGCAAAGCCCTTGATGTCCTCGTCGCTAACCTTTAGCTCTTCACGATTGGCGAGCTCTCTCACGTACATTTCGCGCTTCAGGCTAGAGATAAGAGCCTCCTTATCTACCTTTTCGGCCTTCTCCTCCTCGTCGTTTCTCTTGAGGTTGTCGGTGTACCACTCTACAATCAGGTCGTCGGCTAGCTGTAGCTTTGGTGCTTTCTCCTCCTTCACATACTCCATAAAGTCTTGTGTGAACTTGTACTCAGCATTGCCATTCTCAGAGCTTTGCATAAACTCCTTTAGCTTGGTCTTGGCCTCCTCCTCATTGTGTACCTTATCCTCACCAAAGACAGCGTCAAAGAACTTCTGATCAAGTTCTGCTGGTACCATGTGGCGAATGGTCTCGATTTGGAAGCTAAACTCCTTATCCTTCAGCTCCTCAACATGATCCTTCTCTATGCCGAGTAGGCTAGTGAGCTCAGCTGCATTGCCCTCGAATGCCTTGTAGGGGTTGAATACCACTACAGAGCCCTTGCCTGCATCAATGAACTTCTTTTGCTCCTCTTCGTCCTTCATGAACTGAGGATAGATGGTTACATTCTCCTTGAGGATACCACCCTCCTTGCGAGTGTCACCCTCGATCTCTGCGATATCACCACCTACAATGGCATCGGCCACTACGGTATCGGTCTCTTGGAGGTCGGCATTGGCTTTCTGCATCTCCTCCAACCTCGTTGCTACCTCTTCGTCGGTAATAGTTACCTCGTACTTAGTGAAAGTCTTATCGTCGAAATTAAAATCGTACTCACTTGGATAAAGAGCTAGCTTGAAGTAGAGCGTCATATCATCCTTGGTCATCTCCTCGGTATTGCTCTCCTCAGGAATCGCCCAACCAATAACCTTGAACTCCTTTTCCTTGATGAAGCCATCTACTAGGTCACCTACAAGGTGGTTGATTGCTTCCAAGCGAACTCCTTCGCCAAACATCTTCTCAATCATCCCCACAGGTGCCTTACCAGCTCTAAAGCCTTTGATATTGGCACCCTGAGCTACCTTCTTTAGCTCTTTCTTATAGGCCTCTTGGTAGTTGTCTTTCTCAACATCTACTTGAAGTCTTACAAATCCCTCCTTTTGCTCTACTATTGAGATATTCATTACTCCTTAGTCTTGTTATATAGTTGATTATTTATTCTCCAAACAATTATCGGCAAATATACCTCTTTTTCGTCACATACTGATGCTGTACCCTCCTATTTTATCTATAACTATAAGTGATTACCTAACTTTTGGTATCTTTGATGAGTAGAATAGGGAGGGATTAAATATACAAGGCTTATGAAAGAGGTGATAAATAGGGTTGCCCAAATGGAAGAGGCTACCAATCGTATGAATGCGGCTAATGAGGCTTTGCAAGCAACTTTGGAGGAGTGGCGTAAAGCTCGAACCGCCTTTCAGAAGGTACACAAATATTACTACAGTCAGGAGTGGAGAGATGATGTGGAGCTGAGCAATCAGGGTAAGCTCCCTAGTGACTTGCCACAGGGGGTCCTCTCCGAAGATTGGATTTATGATGTGATGGGCTCCAATCACTTTCTAGCATTGGAGCTGATTGATGCAGCGATGAAGCTAGAGCTGTATAGAGAAGATGAGCAATAATTTAAAACATATAACTAATTGAGAAGAAGTATGGCAGAGAAAGAGTTTCATTATCAGGAAATGTTCCCACTTGGTAAGGAGAAGACAGAATACTATTTACTGACCGATAAATATGTAAGTACGGCTGAGTTTGAGGGTAAAAGCATCCTCAAGGTGGAGTACGAAGGCATCCGCCAGATGGCGCGGCAAGCTTTTCACGATGTTAGTTTCTACCTCCGCCCCGATCATCAGCGTATGGTGCAGAAGGTACTTACCGACCCAGAGTCGTCTGACAATGATAAGTTCGTTGCCCTTACTTTTTTGAGAAATGCTGAGGTAAGTGCCAAGGGACTGCTTCCTTTCTGCCAGGATACTGGTACCGCGATCGTATTAGGTAAAAAGGGACAAAGAGTGTGGACCGACTTTACCGATGAGGAGGCTATCTCTCACGGTATCTACGATACTTATACGGAGGACAATCTGAGGTACTCTCAGAATGCACCATTGAGTATGTATGAGGAGGTGAATACCAAGACCAACCTCCCAGCACAGATCGACCTACTCGCTGTGGAAGGCGATGAGTACAAGTTCCTCTGCGTGGCAAAGGGTGGGGGATCGGCCAATAAGACCTATCTCTATCAAGAGACGAAGGCGATCCTTAACCCCGAGACACTGGTGCCCTTCTTGGTGGAGAAGATGAAGACCCTCGGTACAGCTGCTTGTCCTCCCTATCACCTTGCCTTTGTGATTGGTGGAACTTCGGCCGAGACCAACCTTAAGACGGTAAAGCTGGCAAGTACCAAGTACTACGATGAGCTGCCAACGACAGGTAATGAGTATGGTAGAGCTTTCCGCGACCTAGAGCTAGAGCAACTGCTGCTGGAGGAGGCACATAAGATTGGCCTTGGAGCTCAGTTTGGTGGTAAGTACTTTGCTCACGACGTGCGTGTCGTTAGGTTGCCCCGACATGGTGCCTCTGTGCCAGTTGGAATGGGTGTAAGTTGTTCGGCCGACCGCAATATCAAGGCTAAGATCAATAAAGAGGGAATTTGGATTGAAAAACTAGAGACCAATCCTGCTAGCCTCATCCCAGAGGAGTATCGTGAGGGCTTTGAGGGCGAATCGGTCAAAGTGGATCTCAATAGACCTATGAGCGAGATATTGGCACAGCTCGATCAGTATCCTGTCTCCACCCGCCTATCACTGAGCGGTACGATTATCGTAGGACGCGATATTGCACACGCCAAGCTCAAGGAGCGTATCGATAAGGGAGAGGGCTTGCCACAGTATATCAAGGATCACCCTATCTACTACGCTGGTCCTGCCAAAACCCCTAAGGGTATGGCCTCAGGTTCATTTGGCCCTACCACTGCTGGTCGTATGGATCCTTATGTGGATCTCTTCCAGAGCCACGGCGGTAGTATGATTATGATTGCCAAGGGTAATCGTAGCCAGCAGGTGACCGATGCGTGTCACAAGTATGGAGGCTTCTACCTCGGAAGTATCGGAGGTCCAGCTGCTATCTTGGCACAGAATAGCATCAAAAAGGTAGAGGTGCTAGAGTACCCTGAGCTAGGAATGGAGGCGATTTGGAAGATTGAAGTAGAGGACTTCCCAGCCTTTATCTTGGTTGATAATAAGGGCAATGACTTCTTTAAGCAATTGAAGCCTAGGAAGTAATAGCATAAAAGTGTCAGGGAGAGAGGTGCACTTTGCCACCCCTCTCCCTTATTTTGTCCAACAAGTGCCCCGTACTGAGGTTGGACCTGTTTCATGATAAGAATAAATAGAATGACTAATTTGGATAACGTAAAGAGATTATTGAATCAGCGCCATAGCCACTATCAATTGGCTAGTGAGTGGGTGTCGCCACAAGCTGAGGTGGAGCAGATGCTCAAGGAGGTTTTGGCACTCATCCCTTCTCACTTCAATTCACAAGGTGTCCGAATGGTACTGCTCACTGGTGAGGCTCATAAGCAGCACTGGCAGCTGATAGAGAAGGTATTGATTCAGAATATTGGCGAGGAGGCTTATAATAGTGGTACCCGTGATAAGATCCATACCGCTTTTATGAGTGGAGTAGGGACCGTCCTTTTCTTTGATGAAGAGGAGACTACCAAGCAACTAATGAAGCAGTTTCCACTCTATGCCCACAACTTTCCTAAGTGGGCAGAGCAGGTGCAAGGGTCGCACCAATTGGCTGTGTGGCTTGGATTGGTAGGACTTGGATTTGGCGCTAGCCTTCAGCACTATATCGGGATGGACGATGATGCCATTCGCAATCAGGTAGGAGCCCCTCAGAACTGGCGTCTATTAGCCCAAATGCCTTTTGGTAAAGCACTAGATGAGCCAGGACCCAAGGAAAAGTTGCCTGTGGAGCAATTGCTCAAGGTGCTTGACTAGTTTCTATTAATTGGCACCCAATTGATGAGCCCCCTCACACTAATTTATAGATGTGAGGGGGATTTTTATGGTTAAGAAATGCTTAATGTGTAATAAATAAAGCTAAGAGCCCTATTTATAGGTAGTGTATCTTGCTTTTTAGATTACCTTTGTGTGCATTAAAAAAGAGAGCGTATTATGTTGGGCAAAATGATACATACACTTAGTCGGTTCAAGGTGCCATTATTATTGTGGTTCCTTGTGGGGGGGCGTCTCTCAATTTTCGCTCAGGATGACAAGATCCCACCTCCATTGGCCGAGGGCTATTTAGTCCCTGCTACAATATTTGAGGGGGATACTATTGCCAATTTCGCTCTGCCGGTAGTGCATATATTCAAGCCACTCAGACTAAATACACGTGAGCAGCAGCTTGCCTATCGGCGGTTGGTACGTGATGTAAAGAAAGCGCTCCCCTATGCCAAACTGGTCTCCGCTACGTTGATGGAGACCTATGACTATCTCGAAACGCTACCGACAGAACGAGAGAAGCGAAGGCATATCAAGCAGATGGAGAAGGACCTCCTCAAGGAGTTTACACCCCAACTCAAGAAGCTGACGCTCAATCAAGGAAAGTTGTTGATCAAGCTGATAGGGCGGGAAACAGGGTCTAGTAGTTATGGACTAATTGATGCCTACCTAGGTCGCTTTTCCGCAGGTTTTTGGAACACAATGGCGGGAGCCTTCGGTGCCTCACTTAAGACCGACTACGATCCCGAGGGTAAGGACGCCCTAATTGAGCGGGTCTGTGTGATGGTTGAGCGTGGCTATATCTAAGCCATCTATCGGCTGACACATTGAAGCTTGATCCGCCGTGTCGGATATCAGGTGGTGCCCAAATTAGTTTTGTGAACACACTTCTTTATGGTGGTATGATAGCTATTTTTTAGTACATTTGTGGGAACACAATTCAAAACCTATAATAATGTACTAACTTATGAATCAAGAAGACCAGAAAACAACTGCTTACGGCTTTGATACCAAAGCCATTCATGGGGTGCCTCAGAAAAATCCATTCGGCACGCTCGCTACTCCTATTTACCAAACTTCCACCTACGTTTTTGATAGTGCTGAGCAGGGTGGTGCTCGCTTTGCTCTTGAGGAGCCTGGCTACATCTATAGCCGATTGGGCAATCCTACTTGCACTCGGGTAGAGGAGAAGCTCGCCCTTTTGGAGGGGGCCGAGGCTGCCATCTCCTGTGCTTCGGGAATGGGTGCTATCACCTCCGCCCTTTGGGTGCTGCTACAGCAGGGGGATCATATGGTGGCACACAAGACGCTCTATGGATGTACTTATGCCTACTTCTCTCACGGTCTCAGTCGTTATGGCATCGAGGTGACCTTTGTGGATATGACCAATCCCGAGGAGCTTCGGAAGGCGATCCGACCCAATACCAAGGTGGTTTACTTTGAGAGTCCAGCCAATCCTACTATGGATATGGTGGATATTGAGCAGATCGCAAAGATTGCCCACGAGCATGAAGGGATCACAGTGGTGGCCGATAATACCTATTGTACGCCTTACCTCTGCCGACCCATTGAGTATGGAGTAGATGTGGTGGTTCACTCTGCCACAAAGTACCTCAATGGCCACGGTGATGTGATCGCGGGGTTTGTAGTGGGAAGTGCAGAGTATATCACCCAAGTAAGGTTGCTAGGAGTGAAGGACCTCACAGGCGCCTGTCTAGGCCCACTCGAGTCGTTCCTCATTGAGCGAGGTATGAAGACCCTCTCCCTCCGTATGGATCGCCACTCTAGTAATGCACAGAAGGTGGCGGAGTTTTTGGAAGCACACCCCAAGGTGGAGAGTGTTCAGTACCCTGGTCTAGCTAGTTTTAAGTACAAGGCGATTGCCGATAAATATATGCGTCTCCCTGGTGGCATGATCTCTTTTGAAGTCAAAGGGGGCAAACCAGCCGGACAAAAGCTGATCAATTCATGCCAACTTTGCTCTATTGCAGTGAGTCTAGGAGATACCGAGACCCTTATTCAGCACCCTGCCAGTATGACCCACTCACCCTACACTGAGGAGGAGTGTGCCGCAGCTGGAATCTCGCAAGGACTAGTTCGCCTCTCCGTAGGTCTAGAGTCTGTTGAGGATATCATTGCCGACCTTAAGCAAGCACTCGACCAACTCTAATTTGGACTGATAAGGCCCGAACTGTATGTATAACCCCTTGTGGATCGGACAAGTTGAGCTTGTCTGACCCACAAGGGGTTGAATAATTTACTCATTACTCGCAAACCCTCACTCTTTAGGCTCTATCCCCAACTTTTTTGGTATCTTTGGCTATTAAATGGCGTAATGAAGTAATATGGGTAGGCAGTTTGACTTTCGGAGCAAAGCGATGGTGGGGAGTGATCCTCATCAATATTTTCCACAGCAGTTATCCACACCTGCTTATGTGCAAGTGGAGGCTCAGCTGAGGGCCAACTTAGAGCGTATCCAGCAGGTTGCGGAGCGAGCTGGTGTGGAGATTATCTTGGCCTTTAAGGCGTATGCTCTATGGAAGTTATTCCCTATCTTTAGAGAGTATATCTCGGCTTCTACTGCTAGTTCATTGGCTGAGGCACGAATGGGTAGGGACAAGATGGGTAGCCTCACGCATACCTATGCCCCCGTTTATAAATCTGAGGAATTTGAGGAGATTATGGAGTGTAGCACCCATATTGTCTTTAACTCCTTATCGCAATTTGAGCGGTACTACCCTAGGGTGCAGGGCTATCAAGGTCACCCGATAGAGTGTGGTATTCGAATCAACCCCGAGTATAGCGAGGTGGGTACAGAGCTCTACAATCCAGCTGCTCCAGGTAGCCGTATGGGAACGATTGTGTCGCAGATTCCTGAGAAACTTCCTCGGGGCTTGGTGGGTATTCATATCCATACGCACTGTGAGAGCAATTCCTATCAATTGGAGCGGTCACTCAAGGTAATAGAGGAGAAGTGTGACCATCTATTGAAGCAGGCAAAGTGGCTCAATCTAGGAGGTGGCCACTTGATGACGCATCAGGAGTATGATGTGGAGCACTTGATCGGGCTTTTGCTCAGCTTTAAGGCTAAGTATCCGCATCTCCATATTATCTTGGAGCCAGGGAGTGCTTTTGCTTGGGAGACTGGCTACTTAGTTGCCACGATTGAGGATATTGTGGAGAATCATGGTATAAGAACACTGATGATGGATGCCTCTTTTACCTGCCATATGCCTGATTGTCTTGAGATGCCTTACCAGCCACGTGTGAGGGGTGCAGAGATGGCACCCACGGCTACCCATACGCACCAATATCGTATCGGAGGTAATAGCTGTCTGAGTGGCGATGTGATGGGCGATTGGTACTTTGCTAATGAACCCAAGGTGGGAGACCTCCTCATCTTTGAGGATATGCTGCACTACACCAGTGTTAAGACTACGATGTTTAATGGCATTAAGCACCCTTCTATCTGTGTGGAGCGATTGGATGGGCAGCTAGAAGTGCTAAGAGAATATGGGGTGGAGGATTATTTGAGTAGAATGGATTAACCGAGGGTATCGTTGCCCTTTTTGAGGGCTTTGGATACTTATATTTGGAGAAGATAATGGCTTTTTTTGGACTGTTTTCGAAGGAGAAAAAGGAGACGCTGGATAGTGGATTGGAGAAGACCAAATCCTCTTTCTTTGGGAAGCTCTCTAGAAGTGTGGTCGGAAAGACCAAGGTGGATGATGAGGTACTCGATGAGCTGGAGATGACGCTGGTGAGCAGTGATGTAGGGGTGCCTACCACGCTCAAAATCATCAAGCGGATTGAGGAGCGTGTAGCTAGAGATAAGTATGTGGGGACTGGTGAGCTACAGCAAATCTTGCGTAGTGAAGTGGCTGCTATGTTGGAAGAGAATAATACCAGTGATGGTACCGACTTCTCCATCAAAGAGCAGGAAAAGCCCTACGTGATACTGGTAGTGGGGGTTAATGGTGTGGGCAAAACGACCACCATTGGCAAGCTCGCCTATCAATTCAAGAGCTCAGGATATAAAGTAGTGCTCGGGGCTGCCGATACCTTTAGAGCGGCAGCGGTAGACCAATTGGTGATATGGGGTGAGAGAGTAGGTGTGCCTGTCATCAAGCAGGAGATGGGGAGTGACCCAGCTTCGGTTGCTTATGATACGGTGGCTCATGCCAAGGCACAAGGTGCCGATGTGGTGCTGATTGATACCGCTGGTAGGCTACACAATAAGGTGGGGCTGATGAATGAGCTGACCAAAATCAAGAATGTGATGAAGAAGGTATTGCCCGAAGCTCCGCAGGAGGTGCTGTTGGTTTTGGATGGCTCTACGGGGCAGAATGCCTTTGAGCAGGCGAAGGAATTTACCGCTGCTACTGATGTAACCGCTCTAGCTGTGACGAAACTCGACGGAACCGCAAAGGGTGGCGTGGTTCTTGGAATTTCTGACCAATTTAAGATCCCTGTGAAGTACATCGGTCTGGGTGAGCAGATGACCGACCTACAGTTATTTAATAAGCAGGAATTTGTGGATTCTTTATTTGGCGAGTAGTGAAGAAGAATAGAGTAGATGTGATCACCATGGGGTGCTCCAAGAATCTGGTTGATTCGGAGCATCTGATGAAGCAATTTGCTAGCTATGGCTACCAAGTGGTTCATGATGCCGAGATTCCTGAAGGGGAGATTGTTGTGATCAATACTTGTGGCTTTATAGAGAGTGCACGGGAGGAGTCGATCAATGCAATTCTGCAATTGGTAGAGGGGAAAAAGGAGGGGCGGATCGGCAAGCTATTTGTAATGGGCTGTCTGAGTGAACGGTATATGGAGGAGCTTCAGGCGGAGATCCCAGAGGTGGATAGGTTTTATGGTAAATTTAATTGGAAGGAGTTGTTGGCTGATATTGGAAAGGCATACCACACCACTCCAGCCGATTTGAGGCTCCTATCAACTCCCGACCATTATGCCTACCTCAAGATTGCTGAGGGGTGCGACCGTACTTGTGCCTACTGCTCTATTCCACTGATGACGGGAAGGTACCAATCTCGGCAGATGGAGGAGATTCTTCAGGAGGCTAAGAGCCTTGCCACACAAGGGGTGAAGGAGCTTCAGTTGATTGCTCAGGATCTGACCTATTATGGGATAGACCTCTACAAAGAAGCAAAACTACCACAATTGGTGAGGGAGCTCTGTAAGATTGATGGCATTGAGTGGGTGCGACTACACTACGCTTACCCCAATCACTTCCCAATGGAACTGCTAGATGTGATTAGGGAGGAGCCGAAGGTGTGCAAATACTTAGATATCGCCTTACAGCACATCAATGATGAGGTGCTGAGCTCTATGCGACGCTTTGTGACGAGGGAGGAGACGCTAGCACTTATCTCGACTATTAGGGAGCGGGTGCCAGGTATTTATTTGCGGACCACTTTGATGGTGGGGCACCCTGGGGAGAGTGAGGAGGCCTTTGAGGAGTTGATGGACTTTGTGCGAACAGTCCGCTTTGAGCGAATGGGTGCCTTTAGCTACTCTCACGAGGAGGGGACCTATGCTTATCAGCATTATGAAGATGAAATCCCTGCCGAGGTAAAGCAAGAGCGACTGAATTGCTTGATGGCGCTCCAAGAGGAGATTGCTTTTGAGAAGGCGGAGGAATTGGTGGGTACCACTCAGAAAGTGATCATTGATCGGGCTTCGGAGGGCTACTATATTGGACGTAGCCAGTACGATTCACCAGATGTGGACCCCGAGGTGTTAGTAGTGACGGATGAGGAACTGACCATTGGGAACTTCTATGATGTGGAGATTGTAGAAGCAGATGGCTTTGATACCATTGGGAGATTGCTATGAGTGATAAAAGCGATATCTTGAGGCAGGCGCAGGCCCTTATGCAGGCGAGGTTGGTGGAGCAAAGTGACCTCGTGTTGCCATGCATTGGCCTATTTAGAGCTCGGTTTTGCGAAGAGTACATTTTGACCGAGGAACGAGGTCGGATGTTGATGCCTCCACATATCGCTTTGGAGTTTATTCCCGCTGAATACCTATTGGAGGCACAGCGTTATACTCAGTTGGATTATGATGCACCTACTTCATATGTAACGCAAGAGTTTATTGAGTCATTAGCCCTGCTTCACAACTTAGATGAGGAGGAGGTCTCTAGAGCTCTTGCTGCTGAGATAAAAGTGTTCCTTGATGGCTTGTTTAGGGGGCGAAGAGTCTCTCTATTTAGTCTAGGTGATTTCTATGTGACGGAGGAGGTTGAGGGGGTATTGTTGTTGAACTTTGTCCCTTCTAGTACGATTCTAGAGCTACTTAATCAACCTTTTTCTGTCTACAAGCCTACGTTGCTTCGGGAGAGCGTCCAATTTCCAGAGCTTCAAACAACCTCTACGGTAGCTGAGGGGGCGACTGTGGCTCAATTTGCCATTACTGATAGTATCACCGCTAGTGAAGAGCCAGAGAAGCCGGAGGTTATTGAGCAACCAATCCAAGCAGAGTCTGTGCCGGTTGAGGCGACCCCAGTTGCTCCTCCAAAGAAAAAATCCCGCAACACTGCCCCAACCCTTTGGATCTCCTTGGCAGTGGTGGCACTACTCGCATTAGTCGTGTGGTGGCTAGCCCCTAAGTCTCCAGCACCTCTGCCCGAGGAGAGTAAGCAGGTGGCTGTGGTGAAAGATACTATTCCAGTGGCGAAAGATACCCTTATACTCACGCCAGAGAACCCTATTGCAATAGATACCATTCAGGTAAGTAGGGGAGGCTCCTTGGCGCAGATTGCTCGTCGGTATTACGGCAATGTCTATTACTGGGTCTATATCTATATGGCGAATAAAGATAGTATCCCTGACCCGAATAACCTGCGTTATGGGCAGACTCTGATGGTTCCTTCGCTTGAATGCTACGATCTCAGAAAGGATTCCCTTGAGGCTGTTCAGGAGGCGAAAGCGTGGGAGACCATTATCCAAAATCGAAAGTTTGAATCTTACAGAGAGCAAAGAGCTACAATCTCATTACCATGATGCGAAAAATACTTTTTTTATGCCTTGTCGGTGTGGCTAGCTTATTGAATTTGAATGCCCAAGTACAGCCTGTTGATCATGTTGAAGTGCTGATGGGCACAATGTCGACCTATGAGCTTTCGTCGGGCAATACCTATCCCGCCATAGCTCGGCCGTGGGGGATGAACTTTTGGACTCCTCAGACGGGGAAGAATGGCGATGGTTGGCAGTATACCTATACCGCTAATAAGATTCAGGGTTTTAAGCAGACGCACCAGCCAAGCCCATGGATGAACGACTACGGGCAATTTGCTATTATGCCGGTGTCAGGTGAATTGCATGTGAAGGAGGCGGAGCGGGCGAGTTGGTTTTCGCACAAAGCGGAAGTGGCGAAGCCATATTATTATAGTGTCTACTTGGCCGACCATGATACCGA
>NZ_HF988925.1:30942-32514 GCF_000435035.1 Porphyromonas sp. CAG:1061
CTACTGAGCGTTCCGTGGTATTCGATATTCACTACCCCGACTATAAAGATAATTATCTGGTGATAGATGCGATGGAGGCTCCCTGTAAGATCTCTGCAGATGAATCTCGGGGAGTGGTTACAGGATATACCACTAAGAATAGTGGTGGAGTGCCTGATAATTTTTGCAATTACTTTGTACTGACTAGTGATGTGCCATTTGAACTGGTCTCTTCCGATAGCACCACTCTAGCGATTGGTTTCCCTAGAGGTAGCAAAGTGACCCTAAGGGTGGCTAGCTCCTTTATCAGCACAGAGCAGGCTTGGCAGAATCTGGAGGAGGTAGCTGGTCGTTCTCTAAGCGAGGTGGTAGAGGAGGGGCGTGCTGAATGGAACCGTTTGCTTGGACGGCTACAAGTGAAGGGACCCGACCTCGATGATATCCGCACCTTCTACTCTACACTTTACCGTTCGCTACTCTTTCCTCGACGTTTTTATGAGGTGGATAAGGCTGGTAATATCCTGCACTACAGTCCGTACAATGGCAAGGTATTGCCAGGGTATATGTATACCGATACTGGCTTTTGGGATACCTTTAGAAGTCTATTCCCACTGCTCAATCTTTGCTATCCCGAAGAGGCGAGTAAGATGCAAGAGGGACTTGCTAATGCCTATCGTGAGAGTGGGTTCTTGCCTGAATGGGCTAGCCCTGGGCACCGTGATATAATGGTGGGGAATAATAGTGCCTCGGTAGTGGCAGATGGTTATATTATGGGACTTACCCCCAAGAAGGATGCTGAGGTGCTATGGGAGGCTGTGGTGCACGGTGCCCATAGCCGCCACCCTGAAGTGAGTGCTACTGGGCGTGCTGGATTTGAGTATTACAATAAGCTAGGATATGTGCCTTGCGATGTGGGTATTAATGAGAGTGCTGCTCGTACCCTAGAGTATGCTTATGACGATTGGTGCATCTATCAATTTGGAAAGGCACTTAATAAACCTGAGTCGGAGATTGCTATTTATCGCGAGAGGGCCATGAACTACCGCCATCTCTTTGATCCAAGCCACCGCTTGATGCGAGGAAAACTACTAAATGGAGAGTGGCAAGCTCCATTTAATCCACTTAAGTGGGGTGATGCCTTTACCGAGGGAAATAGTTGGCATTATACTTGGTCGGTATTTCACGACCCACAAGGGTTGATCAATTTAATGGGCGGTGCCTCTACATTCGTACAGATGATGGATAGTATCTTTAATGTACCTCCGCTTTTTGATGATAGCTACTACGGATTTACCATTCACGAGATCCGAGAGATGCAAATTATGAATATGGGCAATTATGCTCACGGTAATCAGCCAATTCAGCACGCTATCTATCTCTATAACTATGCTGGGGAGCCTTGGAAGGCTCAGTACCGTGTACGCGAGGTGATGAATCGCCTTTACGCACCTACGCCTGATGGGTATTGTGGTGATGAGGATAATGGACAGACTTCTGCGTGGTATGTCTTTTCGGCCATGGGCTTCTATCCTGTCTGTCCAGGGTCGCAACAGTATGTGATTGGTTCGCCTCTATTTGACGAGGTACTCGTGG
>NZ_HF988925.1:32545-44469 GCF_000435035.1 Porphyromonas sp. CAG:1061
TGGAGCGTCCTGGTAAGCAACCTATCAAGTTGAAATCAACGGATAATAACATAGATAATCGCTACATACAGTCTATCTATATTGATGGAAAGCAGTGGAGTAGGAACTACTTAACGTTTGACCAGTTGAGGAATAGTGATGAAATAACATTTGAGATGGGTCCCCAACCCAACTATCAGCGAGGGACTATGCCAAGCGATGCTCCCTATTCTTTATCAAATGAGTAGTTGGTACTTCGGATTTTGCAATGAGGAGGTATCAATTGTGCGTAAAAAGTGTTACCTTTGTATTGTAATTCTAACCGCTTTATGTACAATATAGTATATATGGCTAGATATTTTTAATAGGACAGATATGGCTTACTCCAACAATGTGATGATTATTCGCCATGAGCTACTTTCAAAGCTTGTGCGACTTTGGTATGATGGTGAATTGGTAGAGAAAATAGATTCTGTACCCATAGAGATGATCCCACGACATCGCAAAGAACGTATTCGTTGCTGTCGCCATAAAGAGCGTGCAGTGCTACGATATAAGATGTTCCCGCTATTGGGACTAGATATGACGGATGAGGTAGATGAAGTGACCCCACTCTCATACTACGCTAAGCAGACACTCGAGGAGCGTCAGAGGAAGGATAATCTTCTCTGCGTTGTTGATGAGGCTTGCACCAGTTGCGTGGAAATCAATTATGAGGTCTCCAACCTCTGCCGTGGCTGTGTGAGTAAGGCATGTTACAATGCCTGCCCTAAGAAGTGCATTAGTTTTAAGAAAAATGGTCAAGCGGAGATTGATCATGATGACTGCATTAGTTGCGGTCGTTGCCATGGTGCTTGCCCCTATCATGCCATCGTATATATCCCTGTGCCTTGTGAGGCTTCTTGCCCAGTAGGAGCTATTAAGAAGGATGAGCACGGTATTGAGCACATTGATGAAAGCCGCTGTATCTACTGCGGTTCTTGTATCAATGCTTGTCCATTTGGTGCTATCTTTGAAGTCTCTCAGGTCTTTGATGTGCTTCGGGAGATTAAGGCGGGTGAAAAGGTGATAGCTATTGTGGCTCCTGCTATTTTGGCCCAGTACGATGCTCCTCATGCTCAGGTGTATGGGGCATTGAAGCGTATCGGCTTCTCCGACGTGATTGAGGTGGCTCAGGGTGCTATGGACACTGTGCACCACGAAGGGCACGAGCTTTTAGAGAAGTTGGAGGCTGGGCAGTCCTTTATGACTACCTCTTGCTGTCCTTCTTTCTACGAAGCGATTGACAAGCATATCCCTAAGTTGCATGACTTTGTCTCCGATTCTAAGTCGCCTATGTACTATACTGCTGAGCGAGCAAGAGCTAAGTACCCCAATGGTAAGATCGTATTTATTGGCCCTTGCGTGGCGAAGCGCAAAGAGGCGCGCCGTGAAGGTCAGGAGGTGGACTATGTGATGACCTTTGAGGAGATTGCCTCAATCTTTTCTGCCCTTGAGATCGACTTGAAGAAGGAGGAGAGCTTCCTCCCAGAGGTTACTTCTGTACGCGAGGCACACGGCTTTGCTCAGAATGGAGGCGTGATGGGTGCTGTTCAGAGCTACCTAAGATGCCAGCCTGAGACTGCGGATAAGGTGGATAAGGTCACTACGGAGATGATTTGCAATATCGATAAGAAGACACTTGCCAAGCTCAAAGGGTATGCGGTACGGGGCACTGCTCCAGCTCAATTTATTGAGGTGATGTGTTGCCCTGGTGGGTGTGTCAATGGACCGAGTGCCCACAATCATATTGTGGCAGGTCGTAAGCAATTGGCTCAAGAGATCTCAACGATTCCACTCACTTATGCCGACCTCCCTCGCTAGGCTTTTACAAGGAGAGCAGCTTGAGGAAGAACAATTCCTCGAGTTGCTCAACTGTGAAGGGGATGAGGTGGAGAAGGCAGCAGGAGCGGTTGCAAAGGAGCACTTCGGCCGTGAGATAAAGCTTCGTGGGCTCATTGAAATTTCCAATTATTGTCGTTCCGACTGCTACTATTGTGGTATTCGTGCTTCTAATAGAGCAGTTGATAGGTACCGACTAACAGAGGAGGAGATTCTTGAGGTCTGCAGTATAGGAAACTCTTTAGGTCTCGGTACGTTTGTACTCCAAGGTGGTGAAGACCTCTACTGGAGAGGGGACCGCTTGGTAGAGTTGGTGCGTGAGCTACATCGGAAGTATCCTAATGTGGTATTGACCCTCTCGCTTGGCGAAATGAGTCAACCTGAATATCAAGAGCTTTATGATGCGGGAGCCAGACGCTATCTATTGCGTCACGAGACGATAGACCCGCTTCACTTCCAGCAACTTCATCCTCCTCGCCAGCGTATTGAAAGTCGTTTAGCGGCCCTTAATGCTCTGAAAGAGATTGGCTTTGAGACAGGAGTAGGGGGTATGGTTGGTTCGCCAGGTCAAGAGCTTTGTCATTTGGCACGCGACCTAGCCTTTATCCAAAGGTTTCAGCCAGCGATGATTGGGATTGGTCCTTTTCTGCCACACCACGATACTCCATTTAGAAGTTACCCGAGTGGTTCGCTAGACCTCACGGTACGCATGGTGGCTCTTTGCCGCTTGATCTGCCCGACTGCTAATATACCAGCTACTACAGCTGTGGCGTCACTCTCCAATGAGGGACGTCGGAGGGCTATTGAAGCGGGTGCAAATGTAGTAATGCCCAATCTCTCACCCCCTCGCTTTCGGCAGTTGTATCAACTTTATGATCATAAGGCGAGCTTTGGAAGTGAAGCGGCAGAAGGAATAGAATTATTGCGATCGGAGCTAGCGTCGTATGGCTTTACAGCAAAATAATAAGATAATGAAATACGATAAGTATTCGGCACGGGCCGAGGAATTTATAAATCATCAAGAGATACTTGATACCATCGCCTATGTAGAGGCGAATAAAGACAATAAGGAACTGCAGAGAGCGATCCTAGAGAAGGGGCGTGAGGCAAAGGGGCTTAGTCACAGAGAGGCAGCGCTTTTGCTACTCGCCACAGATGAGGATATTAGGCAAGCGACTGCTGAGCTGGCAGGCGAATTGAAGCATCGCTTCTATGGACGAAGAATAGTGCTATTTGCTCCGCTTTACCTCTCTAATTACTGCGTTAATGGCTGTACCTATTGCCCTTATCACTTGAAGAATAAGCAGATTCCACGACGTAAGTTAACCCAAGAGGAGATCCGGCAGGAGGTAATAGCTCTGCAAGATATGGGTCATAAGCGGTTGGCACTAGAGACGGGGGAGCACCCTGTGCATAATACGATGGAGTATCTGCTTGAGTCGATAGAGACGATCTACTCTATTCACCATAAAAATGGAGCTATCCGAAGGGTGAATGTCAATATCGCTGCCACCACCGTTGAGAATTATCGTCGACTTCATGAAGCAGGCATCGGCACCTATATTCTCTTCCAAGAGACTTATCATAAGAGCAATTATGAAGCACTTCACCCTACTGGACCAAAGAGCGACTACGCCTATCACACTGAGGCGATGGATAGAGCTATGGAGGGTGGAATTGATGATGTAGGCTGTGGAGTGCTCTTTGGCCTCAATACTTATCTCTACGACTTCATTGGGCTTTTGATGCATGCAGAGCACCTCGAAGCTAGGTTTGGAGTGGGTCCCCACACCATCAGTGTCCCCCGAATTTGTCCTGCCGATGATATTTCTTTAGGAGACTTCCCCAATGCAGTACCCGATGATATCTTTTTGCATATTGTGGCAGTGGCTCGAATTGCCGTTCCTTATACAGGTATTATTATGTCTACAAGGGAGAGAGCCTCTGTGCGAAGTGCAGCACTTCACCTTGGGGTGTCTCAGGTCAGTGGTGGCTCTAAGACCACTGTAGGAGGCTATGCCAACGAAGCAGATGCCAAGGACTCCGCACAGTTTGATGTGAGTGACCAGCGCACTCTTGATGAAGTGGTGGCTTGGCTCCTTGAAGAGGGGCATATCCCAAGTTTCTGTACCGCTTGCTATAGAGAGGGGCGAACGGGTGACCGCTTTATGCAACTTTGCAAGAATGGTCAGATTGCCAATTGCTGTGGACCCAATGCACTGATGACACTAGAGGAGTATATCTCGGACTATGCATCGCCGCATACACGCCAATTGGCGGAACCTGTGATCCAGCGTGAACTAGCACTGATCCCCAATCCAAAGGTACAGTCAATTGCACGGGAGAGAATCCAGAGGATAAAAGAGGGAGAGCGAGATTTTAGACTATAGCAAATATGAAGTCGGTAGCTACCCCTCAATCCGAATTGCCACATATCCTTATCTATGGCTCAGTAAATAGTGGCAAGTCAACGCTATTCAACTTGCTGGTAGGGCAGGAGTATGCTGTTACATCGCCTATCGCTGGCACCACCACCGATGTGCTATATAAGCGTATTGAACTACCTGAAGTAGGGCCTGTGGTGCTAGGAGATACCCCAGGGGTAGGAGATACTTCTCCACTGGGGGCACTGAGAATGGCGGCCACTCGTGTGGCTTTGAGGCGTGCAGATATTGTGCTAGTCCTTCAAGATGAGAGGGAAGAGTCGCTAGACCCGCAGTTGGTAAAGGACTACCCGAATGCTATCTTTTTACCCTTTAAGTTACCCTTTTCTGAGGACAGAGAAGCATTGCGAGAGCAAGCTATTGAACTAATAGCTAAAACGCTTAAGGAGCGGAAAATATGCCGACAGGAGACCCTCTCGGGAAACCTTGCAAAACTGGGCGACTTGGTACTTCTAGTGATGCCACAGGATAAGGCGGCTCCTAAAGGACGACTAATCTTGCCACAGGTGCAGATGATACGAGAATTACTTGATAAGCACTGTTTGGTAGTAGCCATTCAACCTGAGGAGCTTGGTGCGACCCTTTCCAAGCTACGTGCGATGCCTGACTTAGTCATCACCGACTCTTCTGTTTTCCAAGAGGTGGAGAAGCAATTGCCTCGCGAAGTACCACTTACCTCTTTTTCAGTATTGATGAGTGCTTATAAAGGGGATATCCACCGTTTAGTGGCAGGGGCAAAAGTGCTCTCTCAGCTACCGCCCAACGCTCATATATTAATAGCAGAGGCTTGCAGCCACGTGCCAACTAATGAGGATATCGGTCGAGTGAAGTTGCCTAAATTACTACGTAAGAAGCTAGGGGATGAGCTAGTGATTACCCATGTGAATGGTGACGACTTTCCTACAGACCTGAGTGGATATCAACTGGTGATTCACTGTGGAGCTTGTATGATGAATCGCAATCATCTTCTTACTCGACAGGAGGAAGCAACCCGCCAGCAAGTGCCGATGACCAATTATGGTATCGCCATCGCACAGTTGCTAGGTATACTTGATCGAGTAGTCTTACCATAATTACAAAACATCACATCAACCTCTAATGCGTAATCCCTGTTACGCATTAGAGGTGCCAAGTGAAAAGCTGGTTGAAATAGGGTGCAGAGCCCTCCTTTGCAACCAGTTGGAATTCAGTGTTATACATAAGCGTTTGCCGAGATGCAACTAAGCAATCGGCGAGTTGCAACTAAGCATTTGTCAAGTTGCATCTCGTCGATTGCTTAGTTGCATCTCAACTTTTACCCCCCCCCATAGAGGAGAATGGCACTTCGTGCAACATTCTCATTAAAGGATGGTGAGGTAAGGGCGGAGAAGTTGAGTGTATTCGGGGGTGTAGTTGTGTGTACCTGTGCCTGCTAGTATGGTGAGGTGGCTAGTGGTACAGGGGGTGAGCTCTTGGCTCCATAGGGTGAGGACTCGCTTTGGGGTTTTATTTTGGGTGGTCTGTATGTAGAGGTGGTGTTGGGGGTGGATATTGTATTCTTTAGCTGCCTTTAGGTAGTCACTCTGTGCAGAAGTGGCTAGTATGGTAGCAATCTGCCCTTGGGGGGCTAGGTGGTGGAGGCTGGTTGCAAAGAATTGGTCGGGGGAGAGGGTAATAGAATGCTTCGCTACGGTCTCTCGTTGATCGTTGTTTTTGTGTGTTGGGGTGTAGTAGGGCGGGTTGCTGAGGATAAGATCGTAGTGCGTTGCACCCCGATAGTCTCGGTAGTCTTGTTCTAGTATGGTAACCCTATCGGCAAAGGGGGAGTGAATTGCGTTGTAGCTCGCTTCTTTGGCACTGGCACTATCTAGCTCTATGCCTGTGATATGGGCGGTATGAAAAGCTTGTGCCAGCATAAGGGCAATAATCCCTGTGCCGGTGCCGACATCCAATACCGTTTTCGGCTGATGCTCTTGAAAGTGGTGGGCAATGTAGCCACCCAGGAGCATACCATCGGTACCTACTTTGAGGGCCGACTCCTCTTGGCGTATCTCAAATTGCTTTAGCCGAAATATCTTTGCCATAGTTCCTTGAGCTTGTACCACCCTTTCATCACCTTATTATTGGTGCGGGCGTAGTATCTCCGCAAGATATGATAGGCTTCTGGATCCTCTGAAGTAGGGGCAATAGGATCGGCATAGAGCGGATAGGGAGCTACCGCTGTGTGGTACCGACCTCCGCCACCAGAGTGGGTGCCACTACCATCAAACCCATCATTGGTGACCAAGGGAGGATTGCTATTGATGCTCAGCTTTTGATGAAGGAGTAGCGAGGCGTGCCAACGAACCGCCCAGGAGTTGTTTTCCCCAGTAATCTGTCGGCGTAGCATCTTTGGAAAGTCCATAAACCCACCATATCTAAATCGTTGATAGAGCTTTGGGTCTTGCTCTAACTGTTGTAGCAACTGCTTCCCATCTGCCTCCCAAAGCTCTTGCCAGCGGTCTTGCCAAGTTGCCCAGCCCCAGCTCCCCGCAAAGTAAAGTGGGTGGTTATTTCGGAGCTTTGGAGAGGTATAAAATGTGCCGGTGTGTAGGTGGGCGATTCTTTTCTCCTTGGCGTAAAGTGTGAGCGCATCATTCATCCAACGCAGAAAGTAGGGCGAGAGAATGAGGTCATCCTCCAGCACAATCACACGGTCGTGCATCTGAAGTAGGTTAGTAACCCCCTCCACAATGTTATGGGCGAGCCCTTTATTAGTGGGCTGGCAGTGGAGCTGTGCCTTGGGGATTTGTCGGCAGAGTGCACGCACCTCTTCTACCGCTTGTTGGTCGTCCGCACCTTTTGCCCCATCACTCCATATATATATAGGAGTATGGGTAATCTCTGGTTGCTGTAGTAAGTTCTGTAGGATTCGCTCTGTGTGCCTTGGACGGTTGTAGACAAATAGGAGCAGTGGGGCCAACTCTTTTCGGTTCAATGCCCGCTGAAGTCCCTCTAAGTCTAGTGGTGGTCGCTGCCGCCAAAGCTTCATCATTGGTCGCATCTGCCAAAGATTTCTAGCCATCTTAAGGAGCGATCGTCGGCGATTTCCTCCTGAGAGAAGTGCTTCGCCAAATGGAGCTAGGTGCCCTCTGTAGAATTGCAAGAGGGGGGAAAGCAACGGATTGATCGCCTCTGCGAGGTGGTAGGCCTGCTTTAGCCGAAGGGTTTTCTCGTCTGAAATGGCGGTAGAAGGACGGAAGTGCTGTCCCGTGAGGTGCGGAAGGAAGCCGATTTTTAATCCAGCAAACCTTACTCGATGGGCATAGTCTAGGTCCTCGCCATAGTGGTGGAAAAGAGGTGAGAAGAGACCCACCTTTAGGAGTGTCTGCCGTGGTAAATACCAAAGTGCCGCATTGATAAAGGAGAGTTCGGTAAATCCGTGATAGGGTGGCTCTGGTAGATAGTGGGCAAATCCTTGCTCTACCGCCCCGTTGCTACTGAGGTGGAGTGGGGAGAGGATGCCTATCTCGGGATGTTGCTGGGAATAATCGGCCAAGGCTCGTATCGTTTCGGCTGAGATGCTGGCATCTTGATTGAGTAGAAAGATTCCCTCATAGCACTCCTTGGCTTGCACCTCCTCCATTAGGAGGTTATTGGCAGCTCCAAAGCCGAGATTGGAGGGGCGACGGAGCACCCTTACAAAGGGATAGCGCTTTTCTATCTCATCGGGAGTGCCATCGGTAGAGGCATTGTCTACCACTGCGATCTCTAGCTGGTCGCGGTCATACAGAAAGGGCTGAAGTAGACTATCTATCCACTTCAGCCCATTGTAGGTGACTATGGCGACCAGAATCATATCGCCAAGGTATTATTTATTGCGTTGGCTACGCTTGCGTTCGGTCTCATCGAGTATGATCTTACGCATACGCATTGACTTAGGGGTCACCTCCACCAATTCGTCGGCCTTGATATACTCTAGAGCATCTTCGAGCGAGAAGCGGATTGGAGGAGCGAGTTGCACCTTGTCGTCCGACCCCGAAGCACGCATGTTGGTTAGTTTTTTGGACTTGCAGACATTCACATTGAGATCTTCGTCACGGGTGTTTTCTCCAACCACTTGACCAGCATATACCTCCTCTTGAGGGTCGATGAAGAATCGACCGCGGCTCTGCAGGTTATTCAGGGCATAGGCGTATGCAGTACCACTCTCTAGTGCCACGATAGAACCGTTGTTGCGGGTCTCGATATCGCCCTTCCAAGGCTCAAAGTCAAGGAACCTATGTGCCATAATTGCCTCACCACTCGAAGCGGTTAGCACCTGATTATTCAATCCGATGATGCCTCGAGAGGGGATGCGGAACTTGAGGAAGGTGCGGTCGTTTTTCTGCTCCATCTCAGTCATCTCGCCCTTACGGCGGGTTACGAGGTCGATGATTTTGCTCGCTACCTCCTCGGGAAGGTTCACCGTTAGCTCCTCAATTGGCTCATGCTTTACCCCATCAATCTCCTTGATGATGACTTGGGGTTGCCCCACCTGAAGCTCGTACCCTTCGCGGCGCATGGTCTCAATAAGGATGGATAAGTGTAGTACCCCTCGGCCATAGACAATCCAGCTATCGGCACTATCTGTCTCCTCTACTCTTAGCGCTAGGTTTTTGTCTAGCTCTCTCTGGAGACGGTCATAGATATGGCGTGAGGTGACATATTTTCCCTCCCGACCATAGAAGGGGGAGTTATTGATCATAAAGCGCATGCTCATTGTCGGCTCATCAATCGCAATACTTGGTAGAGCCTCTGGAGTGGAGACGTCGCAAATCGTCTCGCCGATCTCAAAGTTGTCGAGCCCAACCACAGCACAAATATCACCACAAGAAACCTCGTCTACCTTGCGACGACCAAGTCCCTCAAATATATTAAGCTCTTTGATTTTGCTCTGCTGCTGCGTACCATCACGCTTCATCAAGACGATGTTCTGACCTACCTTGAGGGTGCCACGATGGATACGCCCCACAGCAATACGCCCTACAAAACTAGAGTAGTCAAGGGAGGTGATGAGCATTTGGCTCGCCCCTTCTAGCATCGGTGGCTCGGGGATATACTTGATGATGGCATCGAGAAGCTGATGAATGTCATCGGTCGGTTTTCTCCAATCGGTCGACATCCAACCTTGTTTTGCCGAACCAAAGAAGGTGGGGAAGTCCAATTGATCCTCTGTCGCATTGAGGTTGAACATTAGGTCAAAGACCATCTCCTGCACTTCATCGGGCCGACAGTTCTCTTTATCCACCTTATTAATCACCACAATAGGCTTCAGTCCCATCTCAATCGCCTTGCTCAGCACAAAACGAGTCTGAGGCATCGGCCCCTCAAAGGCATCGACAATCAGCAGACAGCCATCAGCCATATTGAGCACACGCTCCACTTCACCACCAAAGTCGGCGTGCCCTGGAGTGTCTATGATATTGATTTTGTAGTCCTGGTATCTGATGGAGACATTTTTGGAGAGGATCGTGATTCCTCGCTCACGCTCTAGGTCATTATTATCTAGCATCTGTGTGAGCTCTGCACTCTCTTCCCTAAATAGCTTCCCAGCCTGTAGCATACGGTCCACGAGCGAAGTCTTACCGTGGTCCACGTGTGCAATAATCGCAATGTTTCTAATCTTTTGCATCTAATCTCCTTGTATTTACTTTTGTCGGCACAAAGATACCAAAAAGTGTACGCACACGGTGATAATCACCCCGCCCCCTTCAATCCTCCATCGGATATGAGGTGAGGAACAGCAGAAAAATGGGTCGGAAGTATTGTTTTATAGCATACTTTTGGGGTAAAAGGTGTTTGGTATCTATTTATTTCTTAAGTTTGTGATGTTGTAACCTAAGGGTCTAAAGTACCATTGGATGATGACAGAATAATATTAACGATTTACTAATCTATACATTTATTATCTATTGCATTATGAAAGTAGCAGAGATTATTAAGAATCTGGAAGCTAAGCACCCAGGCGAGGCTGAGTATATCCAGGCAGTGCAGGAAGTTCTTGAGTCTATTGAGGACCTATACAATGCACACCCTGAATACGACAAAAACAAGATCGTAGAGCGGATGGTGGAGCCAGACCGTATCTTTACGTTCCGTGTGAATTGGGTAGACGATAAGGGTGAGGTGCAGACCAACATCGGTTATCGTGTACAGTTTAACTCGGCAATTGGCCCATACAAGGGTGGTATCCGCTTCCACAAAGCCGTGACCCCTTCTATGCTTAAGTTCCTCGGCTTTGAGCAGACTTTCAAGAATGCACTAACTACTTTGCCTATGGGCGGTGGTAAGGGTGGTTCGGACTTTGACCCAGTAGGTAAGTCAGAGGCTGAGATCATGCGTTTCTGCCAAGCATTTATGCTAGAGTTGGTTCACTGCATCGGTCCAGATCAGGATATTCCAGCCGGTGACGTAGGCGTTGGTACCCGTGAGATTGGTTATATGAATGGCATGTACCAAAAGCTTACTCGTGAGTATCACACTGGTGTACTAACTGGTAAGGGTATGACTTGGGGTGGTTCAGAATTCCGTCCAGAGGCTACTGGTTTTGGTGCACTTTACTTCACCGAGCATCTTCTTGCTAAGGCAGGTAAGGATATCAAGGGTAAGAAGGTAGCTATCTCTGGCTTTGGCAACGTTGCTTGGGGTGCTGCTCTGAAGACCACTGAGCTAGGTGGTAAGGTGATTGCTATCTCTGGTCCTGATGGCGTTTGTGAGATTCCTAATGGTATCACTAAGGAGATGATCGATTATATGCCTGTAATGCGTAGCTCAAACCGCAATAAGGTACAGGATATGGCCGATAAGTTCCCAGGACAAGCTAAGTTTATCCCTGGCAAGAAGGCTTGGAGCATCCCTTGTGATATTGCTCTTCCTTGTGCTTTCCAGAATGAGCTGAATGGCGACGATGCTAAGGAGCTTAAGAATAATGGTTGCTGGTGCTGCTGCGAGGTTTCTAATATGGGATGTACTCCAGAGGCTATCCACTTCTTCCAGGGCAGTGGTATGCTCTTTGCCCCTGGTAAGGCTGTGAATGCTGGTGGTGTGGCTACTTCTGGTCTTGAGATGACTCAGAATGCTGCTCACCTCAATTGGCCTGCTGAGGAGGTTAATGAGAAGCTACACTGGATCATGAAGTCGATCCACGAGCAGTGCGTGAAATATGGTACTCAACCTGATGGTTCTGTAGACTACGTGAAGGGTGCTAATATCGCAGGCTTCATGAAGGTAGCACAGGCTATGCTTGAGCAAGGCGTTATCTAATCAGATAATAGCATATCAAAAAATGGGCTAGGGTCAGTAATGACGCTAGCCCATTTTGTATATAGACCTTTCAAGACGAGACAGCGTTGATCATCATAATAATCCCTATATCAAGCCAAGATGTTTGATGTATAAAACAAAAATGTTTTATACGTGAAATAGAATGGCTTTGTATATGAAATAATTGGGGTAGGCTATAGGGGTTCAGGGGTTACGTATTAGGAGTATATGCATAAGTTAATGACTCTATAAATAGTGGAAAGTAGTGGCAAAAAAGCCCATTTATAACAATATGATATTCAACACTATATAAAAGCGAAAACTTAGTTGCAACTAAGCGATCGGCGAGTTGCAACT
>NZ_HF988926.1:0-1110 GCF_000435035.1 Porphyromonas sp. CAG:1061
GCACAATATGCTCGCCTCTAGTGCCTATCGCACCAAAGACCTACGAGACCCCTCTTTTGTTGCCAAGCACGGTATCTCACCCAGTATTATGGACTACGTAAGGCTCAATTACGTAGCCCAGCCCGAGGATCGAGTTCCTTTTGTCCTTCCACAGGTAGGCCCTTATGATAGGTATGTAGGGGAGTGGCTATATCTTATGATAGGTATGTAGTGGAGTGGCTATATCGCTACTTCCCCGAGCACCATGGCGATACCAATAAAGACACCAAAGTGCTCCAAGCAATGGTCGATAAGAAGAGCCAAGAGCGTATCTACCAGTACCTCCCAGAGCAGAGCTATGCCTTTGACCCACGGGTGATTGCCAACGACCTTGGCGACGACCCCATCGAGAGTAGCACCTTGGCGATAAAAAACCTTCAGCAGGTCTCTCATACCTTCCCAGTGTGGATCAAAGATGACCAAGATAGCCGAAAGAAGGATGCGCTGGACCTGGTGATAGCACAGCAATTTCATCAGCTCCTCAAAAACGTGATGCATCAGATCGGTGGCATACAGGTCAATCCTGCAAAGCCCACCAAGGAGACCCCACTCTACACCGTGCTCCCCAAAGAGGTACAGCGAAGCTCCCTCCGCTGGTGTGTAGATAGGATCAAGGAGTTTAAGAGCTACGGCAATCAAGATCTAGAGCGTATGAGCAATATCCGCATCAGCTACTACGACCAGCTCTTTGAATTCCTCATCAACGACCTTTACAATACTCGCATGAGGGTGCTCACCTCCTCGCACATCGTACCTGGGAGCTACTCTCAGGCAGAGTGGTTTGCCGATATGAGCCAAGAGGTCTTTCGTAACATCCGTGAGCACCGCGACCCCACGCATGCCGAGATCTTGCTACAGCGTGGCTTTATCAACCTAGGCAAGGCAGAGGTGAGTGGCACTACAATCCCTACCAAGATGATTCCGGCTGCCCTCAAGGAGGAAAACACCCCTACCCTTACCTCCTTTGGCGACCCACAGCGTAGCCCCTACCCTATGATCCGGCTAGAGGATATCGACGAGTCGGGGCTCCACTTTATGATCGTCCTAGAGAAGTTGCTCCCTCAGCTAGAA
>NZ_HF988926.1:1127-2071 GCF_000435035.1 Porphyromonas sp. CAG:1061
TCCCTCAGCTAGAACGCGCAGCGAAAGAGGCAAAGTCGGCCGAGGCCAAAGCCCACTACTCCGTAATGGTATTCAAGACTAAAAAAGCACTTGAAGGAAAGTAATGAAAAGTAATATGATACAGCACTCTAGGCTCCCCCTCCTATTGGCGCTTCTCTTTCTGCTAGGGGGACCAGAGGTCTCAGCACAGTGGCTCAAGTCCAAGCGTGCGTTTGCTAAGGAGCAACGCGAGGAGAAGGAGCGAGAAAGCAAGCTGAGCCCCTACGAGCGTTTCTTTGAAAAGAACAAGCCCAAGAGTAGCCAAGGAGAGTTCCTGAAGCTACATCAAAAGGAGCAAAGGCTCTATATTGAGCTACCCGTGGAGCAGCTACAAAAGGAGATGCTGATGGCGGCTACCGTCACCGACGTCTCCAATCCACAGCTAGCGCTCCCAGGCTTTAAGAATAATGGTCCTATCCCTATCCAATTTGTGCAGAAGGATAGCCTCATCACAATGGAGGTGGTGAATAACGACCTGATGCTCGACCAAGCCAGCCAGCACCTCCTGGAGGAGGTAAAGGGGAGCTACACCAATGTCACTCTCCACACCTTTAAGTTGGTCGGCTACGCAACGGATAGCACCAGCTTGCTTTTTGAGGTGACCGACTTCTTCCTCAAGGAGCAGCGTTTCTTTGATGGCTTGGTAAGCAACGTCGGCTCCTACCGGCTCTCCTCTAGCCCCAATTCAGGACTATCCTACATCGATCAGATCAAGTCTTTTGAGAATAATGCCGTCGTTACCGTAGAGCGCTCAGCTATGGTATCGCTCGCCAATCAGAGGGGTACCGCCCTCAAGGATTACCCCGTCACCTATCGCCTCACCTACTCCATTGTAGAGCTCCCCGAGGAGCCGATGATACCGCGACTAAGCGATACCCGTATCGGCTACTTCCTCACGGAGAAAA